>DJNY01000215.1:16449-28458 GCA_002441865.1 Lachnospiraceae bacterium UBA6452
TCATACAGTATCGTTTGGTATAGTTTTTAACAGTGCATCTATAAAAAATGATACCTGTCCGGCAGAAAAACAGGTACAATAAATGTAAGAAGATAGATATACTGCCCAAGTCTGCCCTTTTATGGGCGATAGAAAGGAAGGCACGGCATGGAATTATTAAAACTGGTGATCGTGGATGATGAGGCAATTTTGCTGCAGGGACTTTTGCAGACCTATGACTGGGAGCAGATGGGCTTTCGGGTTGTCGGAAGTGCCATGAGCGGCGAGCAGGCAATTGAGGTGATTGAAAAGGAACGACCGGATGTTGTGCTGACGGATATCAGAATGCGGCAGATCAGCGGCCTGATGGTCATGGAGGAAATGGCAGAAAGAGGCATTGACTGTCTGTTTATTGTGCTCAGTGCTTACCGGGATTTCGAATATGCACAGAAAGCATGTGATATGGGAGCATTTGCTTATCTCTTAAAGCCGATTGAGGATGATAAACTGACGGAAACAATGCGTGGTGCTTATGAGCAGTGCATGAAAAAGATCCGGGAAACACAGAAGCTGCATAAAATGGAAAATATCCTGCGCAGGGACGAGAATAACTTCCTGCAGGTTATGGTGCAGAAATATATACGCGGAGAGATCTTACAGGAGCAGATGCTGGAAATTTTTGAGATGCTGGAGGAAATGCCGCAGCCGAATGAAAAATATATTGCTGTGTTTGCGGACATTGATCTCGTATATCAGATCACAGCATCGGCGGATTTTGAAAAAAGCAGACAGCTTCTTGCCGGATATCTGGAAACAGAGCTGCTGCCACTTTATCCGTGCTTCCATTTTGTCGGCAGATCGGGCATTTTGATCTATATTCTGCATACGGAGGATAACAGCGCCGTGCAAAAGGCAAGGCAGGTGCTCGATCAGGCAGGGCAGGCGATCGGCAGACCGGTTGCATCCGCTGTTTCCAGACCGTATAAGGGAATCGAGGGATTGCAGAACTGCTGCCGGGAAGCAGACAGGATCCTGCTGCAGGCAGGGGAAAACGGCGAAGGTATTTTTGCCATGCAGAAGCCGGAAGAAGATTTTAAACAGAAAGAAATGATGGAATCGATCACGGCAATTCTCGGTGCAGTACGGAAAAATGCGGATGCGGATCTGAAAAATGCATTTGTTTCCTTTATTTATCAGCTGCCGCCGGAAGAGGAAAAGCAGTGCAGCTACATTCATTATCTGATGATCCATGCAGATGACATGCTGATGGAAACATATGGGATGACAGACCGTCTGCGGGATAAATTTGGCAGATACTACCAGAATCTGCAGAATCTGAGCCCTGCAAGGGCGGTCGATGTCTGCTATCAGATCCTTCTGGAGGCTATCAAAGACAGACAGGAGATCGCAGCGGGAGAGGATGGCAGATCTGCAGAGAAATATATGGCAGAGGCACTCAGTTATATTGCGGAGAACCTGCGCGATGAAGACCTGTCGATCGTATCGGTAGCTTCCCATGTTTATCTGAATCCGGTCTATTTTGGCAGGGTATTCAAAAATGCCATGCAGATGACGTTCAAAAAGTATCTGCTGCAGCAGCGTATGGAGAAAGCGAAAAAGATGCTGCAGGAGGGAGATGCCAGCATCAGTACGATCTGTGAAACGGTCGGGATCGGTAATCCTTCCTATTTTACACACTTATTCAAGCAGTATGCCGGTATGCTGCCAAGCGATTATAAAAAGGAATTTGAGGCATGAAAAAACCAAAAACGAGGTCGGGTATCCAGAGAAAATATATCAAATATACGGTAGCACTTTTGCTGCTCGCACTGCTTTTATCCTGCGGCGGTGTCAGCTGGGTGGTGCAGAAAAACCAGGAAACCGTCATGATGGATACCTATAATACAATGTGTGAAAATCTGGGGGCATCCTTAGATCTTTTATACGAGAAAACAGATGAGGTAACGGCAGACTGTATCACCTATGACGGTGTACAGAAAAGTCTGCGTTCTGCTGCCATAAGCGGTACCCAGAGAAGTGCACTGAGTAAATATTTTGCCTATATCAATCTGGATGATGTGGCGGAATACTGCTACGTGGACAATAAAAAGAACGTGTATACAAAATCCTATTCCAAGCTGACCTTTCACGCATTCCGGGAAAGCGGGATGGAGCAGTTCCTGAAAGACTCTTATGCCACAACAAAGTGGTTCTGGACCGAAGATACACTGTTTGGCACAGGGGAGGAAGCACTTTTTGTGGGCAGATATGTGCATAACATGGATTATGTGCATGAACCGGGTATGCTTTTTCTGAAGATGGATCCGGCATTTTTACAGGAAATCGCCGGAAGTGAGAAAAATCTTGGACAGGGTGTCCTGATGCAGATCACCGATGCAAACGGTGCTGTCTGTTTCCGGAACCAGACAAAAACAGATTTTGGAACTGTCATGGAACGAGTGCGACAGCAGATCAATGCGGCAGAAGGCAATGGCATGATCATCAGCCGGGAAAAAGTGGGAAATGGCATGCTGTGTGCATACCGCCAGAAGGACAGTGGCATGACGATCTCGATCTTTGTGCCGGATTTTGTACTGCATGCGGGCATGGGAAGGATCCTGACGGTACTTGTTATGATCTTTTTGCTTGTTATGCTGTTTGCTGTTATATTAAGTGTTTATTTTTCCAAACGTCTTTCCCTGCCGATCCAGAAGATCAGCAGAAAAATGGCAGGATTTCACGGAAACGATTATACGCAGATGGAAGAACTGCATACCAAAACAGAGCTGGATCAGATCGGACATTCCTATAATGAAATGCTGGGTAATATCGAACAGCTGGTGACAGAGGTAAAATCACAGGAAAAGGAACTGCGGACGGTCGAGGTCAACATGCTGTTAAATCAGATGAATCCGCACTTTTTGTATAATACACTGGATACGATCTATATGCTGGCACGGATCAATAAGGAAGAGACGACCATGCGTATGATCCAGGCACTTTCCAAATACCTGCGTCTTTCTTTAAGCAAAGGAGAAGAGATCGTGACGGTAGCGGATGAACTGGAAAATGTCAAAAGCTATATGGAGATCCAGCAGATCCGGAATGCAGATCTGTTTCAATATGAAATACACTGCGATGCGGAGACACAGCAGGAGAGAATGCTCAAGCTGATCCTGCAGCCTCTGGTGGAAAATGCGATCAAATACGGCTTTGACGATCAGAAGCATTACCGGATTGAAATTACGATCCGGCGGGAGAAAGAGGAACTTGTGCTGACGGTATACAACAGCGGAACGCCGATCACTCCGGAGTCCTGCGAGAAGATCAACGGCCTGATGCAAATGCCGATCGCAGATATGAAGAACAGCTTCCAGAGCCGGAAAAACGGCTATGGTATCGTCAATGTGCTGACAAGGCTCAGACTGACCTATGATGATCAGCTTTCGTTCTATGTGATCAGTAAAGAAGACGGAACGACTTTTGTGATCAGGATCCCAAGACAGGTATAAAGGAGACAGGACATGAAAAAAAGACAGAGTCAGATAGTTTATAAATTATTGTGTATACTGCTGCCTGCACTGCTGCTGACCGGCTGCGGGCAGAAACAGCCTGAAGAGACGGCACAGGCAGATGAGGCAGTTGAAATTCCCATGATCCTGACGGTCAGTCCTTCCAGCGGGAAGAAAAATGAGCAGGACGTGGTAGATGCCTTTAATGCGGCATATCAGGGAAAATACCATATTGCAGTGGAATGGATCATGGAAACGGAAGAGGAATACAGGCAGAATCTAAAGCGGCTGAATGTAACGGATAAATTACCTGCAGTGATCACGGATCTCCGTATGCTGCCTTCTTATTACCGGCTGATGATCGAAGATCACAGGATCGTCGATCTGGCACCATATATTGAAGCGGATCCTGAATGGAAGCAGATGATCGAACCGGTCGTACTGGAAGGCTGCAGTGAAGAAGACGGCAGTATCTATTTAAGTCCGATCAGTACTGCGGCATTTTCCTGTTCCGGCATTTTCTGGAATGAGGAGCTGTTTGAACAGGCTGGGATTGAGGAGTTTCCAAAGACATGGGAGGAGTTCTGGAACTGCTGTGAGAAGCTGCAGGCAAAAGCGATCACACCGCTCGGCCTGCATACGGAAGGAACCGGCTGGTCAGCCATGCTGCTGGCTACCGCCGAAATGGCAGATACTGAGGAAGGTGCGGCCTTTATGAATGAGCTGTATCCAAGCAGCTACCAGAATGACTGCATCTATCATATGGCAGATACCCTGCAGAGACTTTATAAATATACGACAAAGGATGCCATGAATGCGGATTTTGATGTGGCATATAACAATTTTGTGGCGGGAAAGGTAGCTATGGTCGCAAACGGTTACTGGATGATCGACCAGCTCCCGGAAGAAATCGGAGAGAAGGTCAGATTTTCTCCATTCCCGGGCAATAAGCTGATCTCTTCACCGGAAACCTTCGGATGGGCGGTCGTAGACAGCTACAGCGATGAAGTAAAGCAGGGAGCGATCGAATTCCTGAAGTTCCGTACGGCGGAAAACCGGCAGCTGAAGGAAGAACTGTTTTCCCGTGATACCGGTGCATCCCGCCTGTTACAGGACTATATCCGTGCGTATCGCGGTCAGCCGCAGATCGTACCGAATTATCAGGTAAAATGGAATTCCGTATTGCAGGAGCGTACGCTGGGGGAAGCGCTCCCGGCGCTGGCGCAGAAAAAGATCACCCGGGCAGATTTTGTCAGAATGCTTGGAGAGAGTGTAACGGAATCGAAGAAAGAAGAATAAAAGAAAGTATAAAAAAGAATAGATGGGTATGTATGATTTTTGATAGTTTACGTTTTTAAATTGCTAATGCTCCCCGGATCTTCTCTGTTAAGATAAGTTCATCAACAAGAACACAGAGTTCTGAAGGATAAGAAAAGGAGAGATGAGTTTATGAAAAACGTAAAAAAATTACTGGCACTCGGACTTGCAGTTACCATGACAGCATCCATGCTGACAGGCTGCGGCAGCAGCAATGACGGAGCTGCAGATGCAGACACCAAGACAGATGCAACAGATGCAGCAGATGCTGCAACAGATACCGCAGCTGATACAGAGGCAAGTGCGGAAGGCGGCTCTGTTTACTACTTAAACTTCAAACCGGAGCAGGATCAGCAGTGGCAGGATCTGGCGGCAAAATACACAGAGGAAACAGGCGTAGATGTAACAGTTGTAACTGCAGCATCCGGCGAATATGAAACAACACTGATGAGTGAGATGGGCAAGAGCGGTGCTCCTACCATGTTCCAGGTAAACGGTCCTGTAGGTCTTGCAAACTGGAAAGATTACTGCTACGACCTCAAAGATTCCGCAGTATACGGCGAACTGACAAGCGATGATTTTGCATTGAAGGACGGAGATGCAGTAGCAGGTATTGCATATGTTATCGAGTCATACGGACTGATCACAAACAAAACATTACTGGCAAAAGCAGGATATTCCATTGATGATATCAAGTCTTTCGCAGACTTAAAGAAGGTTGCTGAAGATATCACAGCCCGCAAAGATGAGCTTGGATTTGCAGCATTCACATCAGCAGGTATGGACGGATCTTCTGACTGGAGATTCAAGACACACCTTGCAAACCTTCCAATCTACTTTGAATATCAGGCAGACGGAATCGGAACTACAAAAGAAATCAAAGGTACATACCTTGACAATTATCGTAACATCTGGGATCTGTACATCAACAACAGCACATGTGATCCTTCAGAACTTGCAGCAAAGACAGGCGATGACTCCAGAAACGAATTTCTGGCAAACCAGGCAGTATTCTTCCAGAACGGTTCATGGGAATACGGCAATCTGACAGCAGACGGTACATTTACAGATGATGATCTGGCTATGATCCCGATCTACATCGGTGTAGGCGACGAAGCAAACCAGGGTCTCTGCACAGGTACAGAAAACTACTGGTGTGTCAACAAAGATGCAGATGCAGCAGACATCCAGGCAACACTCGATTTCATGGACTGGTGTGTAACATCTGAAGAAGGCACAAAGGCAATGGGCGAAGATATGGGATTCGTTATTCCTTTCAAGAATGCTGTAGAATCTCAGAACCTGTTTGTAAAGGAAGATAAAGAGATGACAGCAGAAGGCAAGACTCCTGTTTCATGGAACTTCCCTACAATGCCATCAGAAGAGTGGAAAAACGGCGTAGGTCAGGCTCTTACAGCTTATGCAGCTGATCAGACAGACGACAACTGGGAAGCAGTCAGATCTGCATTCGTAGACGGATGGAAGTCAGAATACGAATTAGTTTCTCAGGAATAAGAGATTGTTAATAAAGGGCAGGCAGGATAAGCTGCCTGCCCCTTTTTTGGAGGTAGGTACTATGCATAAAGCGTTAAAACGTTATTCACCCATTTTTGTCCTGCCGACACTGCTTGCGTTTATCATCGGATTCATCATTCCGTTTGCACAGGGATTGTATCTTTCCTTTTGTAAATTTACAACAGTAGATAATGCACAGTGGGTTGGATTTGCAAATTATAATGTCATCCTGAAGGATGCTTCATTCTTAAACTCTTTTAAATTTACAATTTTATTTGCGGTCGTATCCATTGTACTCATCAATGTGATCGCCTTTGGTCTTGCACTTCTGCTGACAAAGGAACTGAAAGGAACCAATATTTTCCGTACCGTATTTTTCATGCCAAACCTGATCGGCGGTATCGTACTTGGTTATATCTGGCAGATCCTCATCAACTGTATCCTGTCACTTGCAAGCAAACCGCTTCTGGCACTGAATTCCACAGCCGGTTACTGGGGCCTCATCATTCTGATGTGCTGGCAGCAGATCGGATACATGATGATCATCTACATTGCAGGACTGCAGAACGTACCGTCTGACCTTGTGGAAGCAGCTGAGATCGATGGTGCAAATGCATGGGATGTTTTATGGAAGATCAAATTACCGATGGTTATGTCATCTGTAACGATCTGTGTCTTCCTGACACTGACGAATTCCTTTAAGCTGTTCGACCAGAACTTAGCCCTCACAGGCGGTGACCCGAACCATTCTACAGAAATGCTTGCCCTGAACATCTACCAGACGTTCTATGCACGTGCGGGTGCACTCTTTAAGGGCTACGGACAGGCAAAGGCTGTTATATTCTGTATTTTAGTCATTGCGATTTCCATGCTTCAGCTGAAGCTTACCAAATCTAAGGAGGTGCAGCAGTAATGAAACAGAAAAGAAAAGCATCAAATATCATCTGGATCACAGTATTGACAGTGGCATCCCTTCTCTGGTTATACCCGATCGTGATGATACTGTTCAACTCTTTGAAGAAAGAAACAGCGATCAGCACAAGTACGGCTTTTACGCTGCCAACGGCAGATACCTTTGCAGGAATTTCAAACTATGTAAGTTCCCTGACATCACAGGGATTCTTAAAGAGTCTTGGCTACAGTACACTGATCACGATCACTTCCGTGGCAGCCATTCTGATCTGCTGCTCCATGTGTGCATGGTGTATTACAAGACTGAACGGCGTTTTTTCAAAGATCATCTATTATATGTGCGTCCTTTCCATGGTCGTACCGTTCCAGATGGTTATGTTTACACTGTCCCAGACGGCAGATAAGCTGAAACTGAATACACCGTTTAATATCTGGGTCATCTACCTCGGATTTGGAGCGGGACTTGCGGTATTTATGTTCTGCGGCTTTGTGAAATCCATTCCGATCGAGATCGAGGAAGCTGCCATGATCGATGGCTGCAATCCACTGCAGACCTTCTTCCTCGTGGTTGTTCCGATCTTAAAGCCGACGATGATCTCTGTCGGTGTACTCGAAGCAATGTGGGTATGGAACGATTACCTTCTGCCAACTCTTGTACTGGATATCAAGAAATACAAAACAATCCCGATGCTCATCCAGTATTTCAGAGGCAGCTACGGAAAGGTAGAAATGGGACCGATGATGGCAAGTATCATGCTGACTGTCATTCCGATCATCATTGTATACCTGTTCGGACAGAAATATATTATCAAGGGCGTAGCTGACGGTGCAGTCAAAGGCTAAGCGCTTTTTTGGGAAAGGATAACGATATGAGACTTAGCGGAATGCTTTTACCGATATCAGCCCTGCCTTCCAATTATGGGATCGGTTGTTTTTCAAAAGAAGCATATGAATTTGTGGATACCTTGAAAAAATGCGGACAGTCCCTGTGGCAGATCCTGCCACTCGGACCGACCGGTTACGGGGATTCACCGTACCAGTCATTTTCCACCTTTGCGGGGAATCCGTATTTTATCGATCTGGAAACGCTGATCAGGGACGGACTTTTAGGCAGACTGGAATGTGAAGGCGCAGATTTCGGGACAGGAAACACCATAGATTATGAAAAAATGTTTCATACCAGATACCGGATCCTGCATATGGCATACCAGCGGGCAGTCATAAACGGAATCACGGAAAAAGAAGAATATCTGCATTTTGTGAAAAAGCACGAAAGCTGGCTGCCTGATTACGCACTTTTCATGGCACTGAAGGATGCCAATCACGGCAGAAGCTGGAGTGAGTGGGAAGAAGGGATCCGTGACCGGAAACCGGAAGCTATGGAAGAAGCGCGGCAGAAGCTGCAGGTAGATATAGGTTTCTATGAATTTGTACAGTACGAATTTTACAGACAGTGGGAAGCCCTGAAGGGGTATGCGAATGCACAGGGCATACAGATCATCGGAGACATACCGATCTATGTGGCATTTGACAACGCGGATACGTGGAGCGATACGAGACAGTTCCAGCTGGATGCAGACAATCTGCCGGTAGCGGTGGCAGGCTGTCCGCCGGATGGATTTTCCGCAGATGGGCAGCTCTGGGGCAATCCGCTCTACGACTGGGAGTATCATAAACAGACAGGATATGCATGGTGGATGAGGCGGATCGAACACTGCTTTTCACTGTATGATATTGTCAGGATCGATCATTTCAGAGGATTTGATGAATATTATGCTATTCCTTACGGAGAGAAAACGGCAAGAAACGGAAAATGGCAGCAGGGTCCGGGAATGGATCTGTTCAAAGCGGTCAGAAAGCAGTTTGGCGATCTGCCGATCATTGCGGAAGATCTCGGTTTCCTGACAGACAGTGTGAGAAGGATGCTTGCGGAAAGCGGGTATCCGGGCATGAAGGTGCTGCAATTTGCTTTTGACTCCAGGGAAGAAAGCGATTATCTGCCGCATAATTATGAAAGAAACTGTGTGGTATATACAGGTACTCATGATAATAATACGGTAATGGGCTGGTATGATGAACTGGCGCCGGAGGATAAAAAACTGGCGGTTGATTATCTGCAGAATGCCTACACACCGAAAAAAGAGATCTACTGGGACTATATCGCACTTGCCATGCGCAGCGTGGCAGATACATGTATCATTCCGGTGCAGGATTATCTGGGACTTGGCAAGGAAGCAAGGATCAACACCCCATCGACACTTGGCGGTAACTGGGTGTACAGACTGCCGAAAAAGACATTTGATGAGGCGAAGATCCGGAAGATCAGACGGCTGACGGAGATCTGTGCACGACTGCCAAAGGAGCCAGGTGAAGCCGCAGAAGCAAAAGATGCAGAAGAAACAAAAGAAATAATAGATACGAAAGAAAGATAACACAGCAGAAATAACAGGGAAAGAATAACACTGCAGAGGTACTCTGCAAAAGAACAGAAAAAGAGGAGGCACGCATGGATTTAAAGACAAGTATTGAAAACCGCCTTGGCACAACGATCGCCGGAGCGGATGACAAGGCACTTTACTACGCACTGCTCGGACTGACAAAAGAGCTTTGCGGCGAAAAGAAGCCAAATGACGGAGACAGAAAGGTTTATTATATATCAGCAGAATTTCTGATCGGAAAGCTGTTATCCAACAATCTGATCAACCTTGGTGTTTATGATGAGGTAAAGGAACTGCTTGCCGAAAACGGAAAGTCACTTGCCCGGATCGAGGAGATCGAGCCGGAACCATCGCTTGGAAACGGCGGACTTGGCAGACTGGCAGCCTGCTTTATCGATTCTATCGCCACACTTGGTCTGAACGGAGAAGGCATCGGTCTGAATTATCATTATGGGCTGTTCCGGCAGAAATTTGTGGATCATAAACAGCGTGAAGAAAAGAATCCGTGGATCGAAAAGGAAAGCTGGCTCACAAAGACAGACATGCATTTTCCTGTACAGTTTAAGGACTTTACTGTGGAATCCACATTATATGACATCGATGTACCGGGATATGACAGCGGTGTCAACAAACTGCATTTATTTGATATCGACACGGTAGACGAATCTCTGGTCAAAGATGGTATTTCTTTTGATAAGAGTGATGTAAAAAAGAACCTGACGCTTTTCTTATACCCGGATGACAGTGATAAAGCAGGTCAGCTTCTGCGCATTTACCAGCAGTATTTTATGGTAAGCAGCGGTGCGCAGCTTATCTTAAAGGAACTGGCAGATAAAGGATATGATGTCAGATCCTTAAGTGATCATGTAGTGATCCAGATCAACGATACACATCCTTCCATGGTCATTCCGGAACTGATCCGCTTACTGCAGGAGCAGGGGGTAGACTTTGAAGAAGCTGCGCAGATCGTAGCAAAAACATGTGCTTACACCAATCATACGATCCTTGCGGAAGCTCTGGAAAAATGGCCGGTTTCTTATCTGGAGGAAGTGGTTCCGCAGCTGATGCCGATCATCCGTAAGCTGGATGAAATGGCAAAAGCCAAATACCCGGATGAACGTGTGGCGATCATTGACAAAGAAAACAGAGTCCATATGGCACATATGGATATGCATTATGGTTTCTCCGTCAACGGTGTTGCTGCACTGCATACAGAAATTTTGAAAAATTCCGAACTCAAACCGTTTTATGATATTTATCCGGAAAAATTCAACAACAAGACAAATGGTATCACATTCCGCCGCTGGCTGCTGCACTGCAATCCGGAGCTGGCTGCTTATATCACGGAGCTGATCGGTGACGGCTGGAAAAAAGATGCTGCAGAACTTGAAAAGCTGCTTGATTTTCAGAATGACGAAAAGGTGCTTTCCCGTCTTATTGAGATCAAGAACGGAAAGAAGACAGAGCTGAAAAATTACCTGAAGGAAACACAGGATATTGAGATTCCGGCTGATTCTGTATTTGATATCCAGATCAAGAGACTGCATGAGTATAAGAGACAGCAGATGAACGCGCTTTATATCATTCATAAATATAAGGAGATCAAAGCGGGCAGAAAGCCGAAGACACCTGTGACCATGATCTTCGGCGCAAAGGCAGCACCTGCCTATATTCTGGCAAAGGATATCATCCACCTGATCCTCTGTCTGCAGGATCTGATCGACAACGATCCGGAAGTAAGTCCATATCTGAAGGTGGTCATGGTAGAAAACTACAATGTGACAAAAGCAGAGCATCTGATCCCGGCCTGTGATATTTCCGAGCAGATTTCCCTGGCAAGCAAGGAAGCAAGCGGAACAGGTAACATGAAGTTCATGTTAAACGGAGCCGTGACACTTGGTACGATGGACGGCGCAAATGTGGAGATCCATGATCTGGTCGGCGAAGACAATATCTACATCTTCGGTAAATCCAGTGAAGAAGTCATCCGTCTGTATGACACAGCAGGCTATCATCCGCAGGATTACTATGCGGATCCAGAGATCGCAGAGCTGGTAGATTTCATTGTCAGCAAGGAGCTGATCCGGATCGGTGATCCGGAAAATCTTGGACGCTTATACAAAGAACTGTGTAACAAAGACTGGTTCATGACACTTCTGGATATTAAAGACTATATCGCGAAGAAGGAGCAGATGCTCACAGACTACGAAGACCGCATGGCATGGGCAAAGAAGATGCTCATCAATACGGCAAAAGCAGGATTTTTCTCATCCGACAGAACGATCGCGGAATACAACCGTGATATCTGGAAACTGTAGAAACGATGCGCGGCAGAA
>DJNY01000187.1:0-3428 GCA_002441865.1 Lachnospiraceae bacterium UBA6452
GCGGATATCCTGGTGGAATGTCAGAGTATGAAACGGCAGATGGAAAACCATATTACGTTGGAAGCACTTTTAACTGATCTGGGAGAGCGCAGTCAGATGGCAGATATCAGGGATTTTGCAAAAGTATTTGCCACAGCAAAAAAGAGCGGCGGAGATCTGAACGCCATTATTGCCAATACAGCAGATGTGATCAGCCAGAAAATAGAACTGCTCGCAGAAATAGATGTCATGCTGACAGGGAAGAAAATGGAGCAGCGGATCATGCTTCTGATCCCGCTTTTTATCATGGGATATATTTCCCTCACTTCACCGGGATATTTTACACCTCTGTATCGAAATCCAATGGGTATTCTGATCATGACCGGTTGTCTGCTTCTTTATGCCACAGCATATCTGGTATCTGAAAAGATCATGGAGATCCACATATGAAAAAATTATTTTATAAATTCGGTTATTGGCTTTTTGGGCATACTTTTTTTCAAAAATTATATCAGCCAAAGGTAAAAGAACATTTAAAGCTTTTGTATCCGACAACGGAAAAACAGGAAGCATTGCGGGCATATTATGCAAGGAAAACCGCGGATCTGCTGCCTGTTCTGCTGGTAGGGGTATGTTTTCTTCTGCTTTTGTACGGAAAAGAAAAAACAGAATCTGTCCTGCAAAATGGTTATGAACTCAGGCGCGGACAATATCTGGAAGACCCGAGAGAGGTTGCGCTTGTCATATCCAATGGCAGGGAAGAAAAAAATCTGGTCTACGAGCTGCAATGCAGACAATATACGCAGCAGGAACTTACCGAAAAAAGAGAACAGCTGATAAAAGCTTTTGAAACCATACTGCCTGGAAACAATACATCATTTGCTTATGTGACCGAAGATCTGAATTTACAGAAAGAATATGAAGGTTATCCGTTCCGGATCGACTGGGAAAGCGATGATTATACGCTGATCGACAGTGATGGCAGTGTGAATACAACGGAACTCAAGACGCCAAAAGCTGTCCTTCTGACTGCGGTTATGTCCTGTCAGGAACAGATCTGGGAACACAGCTTTTCTGTCATGGTATATCCCTATGTTTCCGGGGAAAAACAGCAGGAAGAAGTACTGACAGGTATTCTGCAGGATGCAGATGAGAAACAGAAAACGGAAGAGGTGATGGAGCTTCCCAAAGAAGTACAGGGACAGGCTGTCAGCTATCATCTTTCAGATCAAAATACAGTCCTGATCGTTTTTTTCCTTCTGCCGTTCCTTTTTATCCTGCTTTTTCTGGCAAAAGACCGTGATCTGGAGCAGGAAACGGAGAAAAGGAGCAGGGAGCTTGTGCTTTCTTATCCGTCGTTTATCAGCAAATTTTCACTGCTTGCAGGCGCAGGCATGACAGTTCCTTTTATTTTTCAGACTATGGGCGTGGAAGAAGAAAATCCTTATCTTGCCGTGGAGCTGAAGCTTCTCTGCCGGGATATGAAAAATGAAATGTTGGAGCCTGCACTGGATAAATTCGGGAAACGGTGTGGAAATACTCTTTATCTGAAATTTTGCGCACTTCTGATCCAGAATGTAAAGAAAGGGACAAAGGATTTTCTGCCTATGCTTCGGGAAGAAGCTGCTTCTGCCTTTCTTTTACAGAAGCAGCAGGTAAAAAAGGCAGGGGAAGAAGCCGGGACAAAGCTCTTATTTCCCATGGTACTGCTTTTACTGCTTGTCATGCTGCTCATTATGATTCCGGCGTTTTTATCGTTTTCTGTATCCTGATATAGCACATACATGATATGAGCCGGCAGATATCCGGAAATACAGAAAATGATGCAGAAAGGGGGTGAAAAGATGCAGGTAATCAAAGAAATCTGGCGTGATGAAAAAGGGATCGGAACAGTAGAAATGATCCTGATCCTGGTTGTATTGATCGGACTTGTGCTGATCTTTAAGAAGCAGCTTACAACGATCGTCAACAATATTTTCAAAACCATTTCAACGGAAAGCGGCAAAGTCTGAGCTTTGCAAAGGGAGGTATCAAATGAAAAAAGGATCTGTCACTGTCTATATGACACTGATGCTGGCGGTATTACTGTCTTTGTTTGTGACGGTCATAGAAGGCGCAAGACAAAGAGCGATCAGCATACAGGCAGAAACCGCCATGGATCTGGCAGTATATTCTGTGTTTGCAGAGTACAACCGGGCACTTTCCGATGCATACGATCTTCTTTTTATAGATACCTCCTATGGGGAAGAAACAGGTTCTCTTGCGCGTACCCAGAAGCATTTCAGTTACTATGCAAATGAAAATCTGATGCAGGGTCAGACGTCAGCTGCGGCAGATCTGACAAAATGCTTTCTGTCGGATGTTTCTTTTCCGGCTTATGCCTATGCAACGGATCAGAAGGGAGCAGTTTTTGAAAAACAGGTGATCCGGTATATGGAGCAGAAATATGGCTTGTCCTATGTGGCAGAGCTGAAAAAAGAGCTGACCAATGCTAAGGAGAGTGGGTTATTTACAAGAGATGTGACGGCGGAAAGGCAGCAAAATCAAAGCATTATAGAAGAAACGGAGCTTCCGAAAAAAGATACCGGAAGAGTAGATGCGGAAGGAAATCCCATTTTGGAAGAAACAGAACTGGAAAATCCGGCGGATCAGGTGAATGGAAGCAGGGCAAAGGGTGTTCTTTTCCTTGTAACAGATCAAACGCAGCATATTTCAGAGCAGACGATCAATCCTGCTCACTTCAGCTCTCACAGAGAAGGAAAGCAGGAGGGGATCGGCCTTACTTCGCGGGAACAGGTAAAAACAGTGGAAAAGCTATTGTTTGACAGCTATATCATGGAAAAATGCAGTTGTTTTCTGGATGAGGAAAAAAAAGAGGAAGAACTTTCCTATCAACTGGAATATATTCTGGGCGGAAAAAACAGTGATATTGAGAATCTGAAGTATGTTGTCCACAGGTTACTTCTGATCCGGGAAGTCAGTAATGTTACTTATCTGTTTTCTGATGGGGCAAAAATGGCGGAAGCAGCGGCACTGGCATCTGCAGTCGCTACGGCAGCAGGTGTTCCGGTACTGATTGAGCCGATCAAGATTTCCTTATTATTTGCGTGGGCTTATGCGGAGGCGGTGTATGATGTCAGGAAACTTCTGGCAGGAGGCGGCGTTTCTTTGCTGAAAACAGCGCAGAACTGGCATTACAGTCTGGAAGGAATGCTGCAGTATGAGGGAGACACGGCAGTAAATGAAGTGCAGGAAAAAAAGCCCGGTGAGCTGTCTTATCAGGAATATCTGCGTCTGCTTCTGGCAGCAGAAGGAGAAGAGAAAAAGGTACTACGCATGATGGATGTTGTGGAAATGCATTTGCAAATAGAGGATGCATCCTTTTATCTGGCAGATTGTGTGGACTATCTCAGTATACAGGCGGAGATCGGAAGCAAATTTGGCTATAG
>DJNY01000187.1:3469-17325 GCA_002441865.1 Lachnospiraceae bacterium UBA6452
TTTTACTATTAAATATATCAGGAAAGGAGGGTACAGAAGATGGCCTCTGGCATACATAAAATCAGAAGACAGAAAGGAAAAATACTCCAGACACAATTTTATTATCCCGTTCAATCGAACAACAATCTCCCAAAAAAGATCTGCCAGAGACCATTTTCTGTACCCTCCTTCCATAGGCGGCGGATGGATCGGGGAAGCATGACCGTAGAAGCTGCACTTGTTGTTCCGCTCTTTTTGATCGGATGTCTTATGCTGTTATCGATCGTAACAATAACCCGGGATTCTATGGATCGACAGTTAAAGCTGCATAAGACAGCCAGAGAAATGGCGGTTCTGGCTTCTGCTGTGCAGAGCAGCCAGAGTGATATGATCCGTCTGCGCCGAGTTTATCCGGTTTCTCTGACACCCAAATGTCCGGGCATACAGACGATCCTTCTGGAAAATCACTGTGTTGTTCATAAATTCAACGGTTATGATGCGTCAAACGGGGATGTGACGGGAGAAAGTGAGGTTTATGTTTATCTGACGGAGCATGGAACGGTTTATCACAGAAAAAGAAGCTGTAAGCATATAAATATCGATATTTTACCTGTCAGTGGCAGAGATGTCGGTGCAAAAAGAAACAAAGATGGAAAAATTTATTATACATGTAAAAAATGTCTGAAGCTGACGAAGGCAGAACTAAAACAGACAACCGTGTTTATTACAGATTATGGCGTAAAGTATCACACAGAGATCACCTGTCCGGATCTGAAACGGAGTCTGCGTGTTGTATTGTTGTCGCAGGCAGAAGGGAGAGCAGCGTGTAAAGACTGCTGCAGGGAATAAAATGAGGCGGGAGTGGATCGGATTTCTTTTTCTGCTTTTGTTATCTGTGCGGGATATCAGAGAAAAAAAGGTGAATATTATTTTTATTTTGCCGGCGGTCATACTTGCATTTTATCAAATGCCGGATGGGTTTTTGCAGGCAGCAGTACCGGGCTTTCTTTTCAGTATTCTTTTGTTTGTTCTTTCCTTTCTGACAAAGGAAGCGATCGGAATGGGAGATGCTTTTGCGGTTTTGCTGTGTGCATGCTATCTGCCCTTTTATTCCTTGTTTTTTATTTTCGTGGCGGGGCTTTTTATGGCAGGTGTTGTGGGGGTGTTTCTTATTTTGATACGAAAAGGAAACAGAAAGACGGAAATCCCTTATCTTCCGTTTCTTTCGTTTTCATATTTGATCTATCTAGTTAGTAGTTTCTGAGGGATAAGATGATCAGCAATGGTTCCGTTATTCAAACACAGCGTGTTTTGGCTTTTGAATCTGACATCATATAAATCATAGAAAAAACAGACAGATATATAGGAATGAAATTGGAGATCAGGAAATGAAAATGAAAGGAACGGAAAGCAGAAAAATAAAAAGAATACGGACAGAAAAATACGACAGAAAGGGCAGTGCAACTGTGGAGGCTGCATTTCTTCTTCCTCTTCTACTGGCACTTTTTATGCTGCTGACGGAAACAGCTCTTTTCTTTTATAACCGCGCAGCAGCGGTGGATCTGACCGGACAGGCTGTGATCCATGGTGCGCAGATGGAGCACGCAGGAAGGCGTGAAATAGAGGATAAGATTTTGAAAGAAATGCAGGAAATGGGGAAAAAGAGGCTGGTTTTTCTAACAGATGTGGATTATTCGGTCTCCGTTTCCTTATCAGAGATCAAAGCACAGATCAGATTGGAACGAAAAAGCCCACTTACCCCCTTTTTCCGGGGGATGGGATTTCAGGAAGGGATATTTTCCGGACAGGTTGAGAAAAAGATAAAACGCATAAACCCATCAAAAATAATCTGGGAATCGCATCGGATCCGGCAGATCAGCAATGATACAAAAAGGGAGAACAAAGCATGAAAATAGAATATCAAAAACAGGCACAGGGAAGTTTTCTGATCCTGGGGGAAATGGAGCAGGCATCTGCATTTTTCCTGCAGATGCTGGCAGAAAATGATATCAGGGGACTTTTCCCGTGCAGTCTGCAAAATTTTAACGGAGAAAAGAGACTATCTTATGCTGTTTGTGGAAGTAATCTGGAAACACTGGCAAAAAGACAGGCTCTGACGGCAGCAGACATACAGACGCTTTTTACAGCTCTTTATCTGGTTCTGCTAAAACTGCAGGAGTATTTCCTGCCGGCAGATGGTTTACTGCTTTCTCCGCAGACGATCTATTTTTATGAAGGATCTTTTTATTTCTGTTATGATCCTTCTGTTGCAGCAGATTTACAGGAAAAAATCACAGCTCTGGCACAGGAGCTTTTGAGCATGATCGATCAGGAGGATGAATTTGCAGTTACCTATGCCTATCAGTTTTATAAGCTGGTGCGGGAAGACAGTCTGGGACTGGAAGCGATTCTGACGCGGATCATAGAAAAACCGAAGGAAATAGAGAACACTGCGGATGTTTTACCAGAGCAACAAAAACAGGTGGAAGAAACAGAAAAAGAAGGAAAGGAACTACAAAAGAAACACAAAGCGGGTGATGCAGGAAATGTATGGCATAAAAGAGTATTGGTTCCGTTTTTCTTTACCTGTGTGATCGTTTTAAGCCTGATTTTTTCTGTCTATTGCATCTGTAACGACAGAAATTCTGTTATAACAATGGGTTTTTCCGCTTTTTTCTGTTGCTGCGGAATATTTGGAAATGTAATTTTTTATCTGTATCGGAGGTCGCATTAGCCACTGCTAACATTGACATCAAAGGAAAGAAATGTTACCCTTTTAAAGATAGAAAAGGGTAACTTTATGAATGAAAAACTAGAAGATTTTTTTATAGACCAGGGATTTAAAAAGCTGATGGAATTTGTTCCCGGCTTTGCGGTTTATTTCATTATGGAAAACAAATATGCGAATGCGGTCTGTCTGATCGACCAGACAGCGCATCCGGAAGTTACCGCAGAGCAATATGAGCAGATCACAAAGAAGATCAGCTGGCGTTTTGTAGATGGTGGCTGTCTGGATGTACATATGTTATCTCTGATCCTGACAGATGATGAAGATGCTGCAATGCATCTATCCGGCGATGATGCGTTCTGCTGGCTGATCCTCAAGCAGGAAAACCGGCTTCTGATCCCGGAAGGCAGAGCAGAAGATTTTTATGGTATGAAAGAGCTTCTGACAAAATGTCTGGAAGAGCCGTATGTACCAAAGGGCAGACTGGAAGATCCAATCGTTTATGATGCCAGAGGGCAGCAGTTTTATAAAAGCATCAAAGAAAGACCACTTGTCAATCATGCGATCTTTATTATCAATGCTCTTGTATTTACAGCCTGTATCCTGACGGGAGATTATCTGTATGACAGAGGGGTGTTAAACCGGGATCTGGTATATAACGGCGGACAATGGTACAGAATCGTGACCTGCATGTTTCTGCATGCGGATATCACGCATCTGGTCGGCAATATGATGCTGCTTTATTTCTTAGGGGATATTGTAGAGCGTGCGCTCGGACATTTTAAATATCTGCTTTTGTATCTGGGAAGCGGAATTGCAGGAAGCTTTGCATCTATGGCATTTTCGTATTACTTTATGGATGACAGAAGTTCACTTGGTGCAAGTGGAGCGATCTTTGGCATGATTGGCGGACTTTTGTGGGTTCTTCTGCGCAACAGAGGAAAGCTGGAGATCATGACGGTTCCGAAGATCCTGTTTTTGATCAGTTATTCTTTATTTTCAGGATTTACGGGCAGTAATATTGACAATGCAGCGCATGTAGGCGGTTTATTCAGTGGATTTATTCTGGCGATCCTTTTATATAGGAAGAAACGAAAAAAACCGCAGGAAAGCAGAAACGGATAAAAACAGAGAGAAGGAAACAGATGAAGATCAATATTTATTATGGCGGCAGAGGACTTGTAGATGATCCGACGATCGTTGTGCTTGACAAGATGCAGGCAGTTTTAGAGGAACTGCATGTTTCTGTGGAGCGGTTCAATCTGTATGAAATGAAAAATGCACTCACAACACTTCCGCTGACGCTCAAGGCAGCAGATGGTATTATTTTGGCAACTACCGTAGAATGGTTTGGCATTGGCGGGTATATGCAGAGTTTTTTAGACGCGATCTGGATGTACGGAGATAAGGATAAGATCCGTCAGATCTATATGTGTCCGGTTGTTATGAGTACAACTTATGGAGAGCGGGAAGCCAAGCTGAATCTGAGCAATGCATGGGAAATTTTAGGCGGTCTTCCGGCAAGCGGTATTTGCGGTTATATTAAAGATGTTTATGAATTTGAGCAAAATAAAGAATATGTGACGATCATTGAAAAGAAAGCAGAGGATCTTTACCGGACGATCCACCAGAAGATAAAAAGTCTTCCGGCAAGCAATCAGGCGGTCAATCAGAGCGTGGCACTTAATAAAGGAATGGAGCTGACGCCACAGGAATCGGAGCAGCTTTCCAAATATGCGTCCGATGAGATCTATGTGCAGAAGCAGAAAGAAGATATCCAGGAGCTGTCAGCATTATTTAAGGGAATGCTCGGTAAACAGGAAAAAGCGCAGATGCAGCAGATTTATGCACCATTTAAAACACATTTTCATCCCTTGCCCGGACAAAAAGGTTTGTATAAAATAGAACTGACGGACAGAGAAGATGTATTTTATTTAAAAACAGAGCAGCATGAGCTGGAGATTTTAGAGGAAACGGAAGCGAAACCGGACATAGAGATGACAATGACGGAAGAAGTACTGCAGAAGATCGTGCAGGGACAGGAAACTTTCCAAAAGGCATTTATGACAGGAAATATCAAAATGAAAGGTGATTTTGGCCTGTTCCGTATGTTGGATGAAATGTTTGTATTTCGATAAACAGAAGGAGGAAATAGTATGAAAAACGATTCATGTATTTTTTGTAAAATTGCAAATGGAGAAATTCCATCCAAGACATTATATGAGGATGAGAAGTTCCGTGTGATCCTGGATCTGGGACCGGCGACAAGAGGACATGCGCTGATCCTGCCAAAAGATCATTATGCAGATCTGTATGAACTGCCGGAGGAAGAAGCAAAAGATGTGATCGTCCTTGCAAAGAAAATGGCAGCTAAAATGACAGAAAAGCTTGGCTGTGACGGCTTTAATCTGGTACAGAATAACGGAGAAGCAGCAGGACAGACTGTATTCCATTTCCATATGCATCTGATCCCGCGTTATAAAGAGGACGGACAGAAGATCGGATGGAATCCGGGAAGCCCTTCCCAGGAAGAGCTGGAAGAGATCAAAGATCAGATTCTTTCCTAATAGAAAGATACAGGAAACAAAATCGAAAGATAAGAGAGGAATTGAACATGCAGGAATCAGGACAGACCTATCTGGAAACGATTTATTTACTGAAAAGAGAAAACGGACGTGTAAAATCCATCGATGTAGCAAAGGCACTTGGTTTTTCCAAGCCAAGTATCAGCCGTGCCATGGGTAAACTTAAGGCAGAAGGTTATCTGGAGGTGGGTGAAAAGGGTGAACTGGTCCTCACAAAGGAAGGAAATAAAATCGCGAAGGATCTTGTGGAAAAACAGGAAACCCTGACACAGTTTCTGATGATGACAGCGGATGTGGATCAGGAAACGGCAGAAGGCGATGCCAGAAAGATGATGCATTTTATCAGCAAAAAATCCTTTCAGGGTATCCAGAACTTTATCAAACAGGTAGAGGAACTTAATTAGAAAATTGGAGGAAAGACATGCAGACGAAACCGGACGTAGAGCAGATGCTCATGCAGTCTTTGAAAGAGCTTGTACTTGTAATACCTCTTGAAAAAATCACAATTAAAGAAATCACGGATAAGGCGCAGGTGATCCGTCCGACCTTTTATAACCATTTTCAGGATAAATATGAGGTGATTGAACGTATCATAAAAGATGAGATCCTGCAGCCGATCCGTCCCCTTTTGAAGAATGATATGATCGATGAATCCATGATCCTGATCTTTACCAATCTGCAAAAGGAAAAAGAATTTTATACAAAGCTGGCAAAAACAACAGGGCAGAACAGCTTTGAGGAAATTGTCAAAAAGTGCGTAGAAGAATTACTTCTCGAGTTCATGATCTCTAAAACGGGAGAAAAGGTCGTGAAAGACAAGTGGCTGACACCGTCGATGATCGCCAAATATTATGCGCAGTCCATGACATTCGTTGTCATGAACTGGATCCAGAGTGGAATGCCCCTCTCTCCAAGGGAGATCGCAGAGGTTTATGACTATATCATTACAAGATCCATGCAGGATATCATAGACGAGTTAAAGGAGTAAGTTACATCTAACATTTTTTTGAAAATGTAATAATCTGATATACAAATCGGTCAATTTGTATATCAGATGAGAACAAAGAAAAAGAATTGCATCTTCCTAAATGCAGTTCTTTTTTTTATACTGCTTGCAGAGTAAGAGAAATATTGATTTCAAATCAAAGAAAGAGATGAGGAAAGTTATGGACAAATTTAGCAGAGGTATTGTAAAAAGCCGTTTTGTCATCTTCATCGTCAGTCTGGTGCTTCTTGTACCGTCCTTTTTTGGATACATAAGCACAAGAGTTAATTACGATGTCCTCTCTTACCTGCCAAAAGATATTGAAACAATGGTAGGTCAGGACGTTCTGACAGAGGATTTTGGAACAGGCGCTTTTTCAATGATCGTTACCGAGGGGCTTCCCTATAAGGATGTCTCCAAACTGAAAGAAAAAATAGAAGATGTCGATCATGTAAAAAAAGTAATCTGGTATGACAGCTTCGCAGATATCTCCATTCCGACAGAGCTTCTTCCACAGGAGCTGCAGGATGCATTTGCAAAAGGAGATGCAACTCTGATGATCGCCATGTTTGATACGACAACAAGTGCGGATGAAACAATGGATGCGATCGAAGAGATCCGTGATGTGACACAGAACCAGTGCTTCGTCAGTGGTATGTCAGCGGTTGTAACGGATACAAAGAACTTATCCAACAAAGAAACACCGATCTATGTACTGATCGCCGTTATTCTTTGTAGTATCATTCTTTCCCTGACAATGGATTCCTACATCATTCCGCTTTTCTTCTTACTGAGTATCGGAATGGCAATTGTATATAACCTGGGTTCCAATGTCTTTATGGGACAGATTTCCTATATTACGAAGGCGCTCGCCGCGGTATTGCAGCTGGGTGTTACGCTTGACTATTCCATCTTCCTGTGGCACAGCTACGAAGAGCAGCAGGAGTTATGCGGCGGAGATAAGAAAGAAGCAATGGCAAAAGCCATCAGCGCTACTTTCTCTTCCGTAGTCGGCAGTAGTATTACAACGATCGCCGGATTTATCGCACTTTGCTTCATGAGCTTCACACTTGGTCTTGACCTTGGTATTGTCATGGCAAAGGGTGTTCTGATCGGTGTAATCGCCTGCGTAACCATTCTTCCGTCACTGATCCTGATCTTTGATGGTATTATAGAAAAGACAAAGCATAAACCACTGCTTCCGGAATTCCGGATTTCAAAGTTTGTGGCAAAGCATTACATTATCATTGCAGTGATTTTCGTAGTGCTCTGGATCCCGGCAGTTTTCGGTTATAACAGAACAAGCGTATATTACAATCTGGATTCCACATTACCGGAAAGCCTGCCAAGTATCCAGGCAAATAACATACTGAACGATAAATTTGCCATGAATACAATGGAGATCGTTCTTGTGGATACAAACCTTTCATCAAAGGAAAAGATGCAGCTTGCAAATGACATGAAAAATGTAGACGGTGTTAAAAGTGTACTTGGTCTTGACGCACTTGTCGGACCTGCAATTCCGGATGAACTGATTCCGGATGACATCAAGAGTGAGCTGATACAAAATGGCCGTGAAATGATGCTTGTCATGTCGGAATATAAAGTTGCATCCGATGAAGTCAACGAACAGTGTAATAAACTGGAAAAGATCATCAAGAGCTATGATGAGAGCGGAATGCTGATTGGTGAAGCACCTTGTACAAGAGATCTGATCAAGATCACAGATAAGGACTTTAAGACAGTCAGTGCAGTTTCCATCGGTGTTATCTTCCTGATCATCGCGATCGTATTTAAGTCAATCTCATTACCGGTCATCCTTGTTATGACGATTGAGTTTGCAATCTTCGTCAATATGGGTATTCCGTACTATACAGGATCTGTTATCCCGTTCATCGCATCGATCGTAATCGGAACGATCCAATTAGGTTCGACAGTCGATTATGCAATCCTGATGACGACAAGATATAAAGTAGAAAGAAATAATGGCAAGGATAAGAAGGAAGCGGTTACGATCGCTCACCAGACATCTATCCAGTCAATCTTCGTCAGTGCCATGAGTTTCTTCGCAGCAACTTTTGGTGTAGGTGTTTATTCCGATATCGATATGATCAGCCAGTTATGTACCTTAATGGCACGTGGCGCGATCATCAGTATGGTCACAGTTTTACTGGTACTTCCGTCCATGCTGATCATCTTTGATAAGCTGATCTGCGTCACAAGTATCGGAATTGGAAAGCGTTCTAAGAAAAATAAGGAGGAAGCATTATGAAAAAATCAGCAAAAGTAATTGCACTGGCATGTGCAACAGCGCTTTTGACTACCACGATCTTTACGGATCAGGTATTAGCCGAAAAAGAAACTGATCAGGATCTGAGTGAGCAGGAGGAAACTCTGACAGATACTTTAAACTCTCAGTTCTCCTCAAGTGATACATCTGATGTGGATAAGGAAGAAACCGTATATGTCTTTACAGATGCCAACGGTAATACAGATCACATCTTAGTCAGTGACTGGTTAAAAAATAAAACCGGTGCAAAAACAATTGAAGATTCATCCGATCTGAAGGATATTGAAAATGTCAAGGGTGATGAAACCTACGATGGCAGCGGAGATAAGATCACATGGAATGCAGATGGCAATGATATTTATTATCAGGGTACATCCACAAAACAGTCTCCGGTCAGCATCAAACTTTCTTATTACTTAGATGATAAGGAAGTTACACCGGAAGAAATTGCCGGTAAGAGTGGTAAGGTAAAGATCCGTTTTGATTATACAAACAATGAAACACAGGAAGTTGAAGTCAATGGTAAGAAAGAAACCATTCATGTTCCGTTCGTTGTACTGAGTGGTCTGGTATTATCAAACGATAATTTCAAAAATATCGAAGTTACGAATGGTAAACTGATCTCCGAAGGTAACAATTCCATTATCGCCGGTATTGCAATGCCGGGACTGAAGGATAGCTTACAGATCAATTCCAAGGATTTTGATACCGATAAGGTAAATGTTCCGGAATATGTAGAGATCACAGCAGATGCAACGGATTTCTCACTGGATATGACAATGTCCATGATTCTGAGCGATATTTTAGATGATCTGTCATTCAACAGTGATGATATTGATACAAGTGAACTGACAGACAGTATGGATCAGCTGACAGATGCAACAGACCAGTTATTAGACGGTACAAAGCAGCTTTCAGACGGTACAGGAACTTTAAAAGAAAAAGTTGGCGAATTTAACGACGGACTGAGAACATTAGACAGTGGTATCGGTCAGTATACAGCAGGTGTGGCACAGCTTGCATCCGGTATCGGAGAATTGAAAGCCGGTACAAACCAGTTAGCAGCAGGTGTTCCACAGCTGACAAAGGGTGTAAAGCAGTTAAAAGACGGTGCTGTTTCCGCTAAAGACGGTGCAGACCAGTTAGTTGCAGGTTATGCAGGAACAGATAAATCAGCAGGCGCAGCAAGCGGTGCAAAATCACTGGCAAAGGGTGCCAAGACATTAGATAAGAGCATGGCAACAGCAGATCAGGGTGCACAGCAGTTAAAAGCAGGTGCGGATCAGATCGTTGCAGGTTATGCGGGAGACGGTACAGCAGCAAATCCGGGTGCAGCAAGTGCAGCAAGCCAGATTGCAGGCGGACTTTCCCAGTTAAATCAGGCAGTACAGAATATTTCACTTCCGGGTTCTACAACTACAACACCGGAACAGGCAGCAGCACAGGAAAAAGCAATTACAGATGCAGTTACAGCAGCTATGTCAACACCGGATGCACAGAAGGCAATTGCAAAAGCAGCAGGAACAGCAGGAAATGCAGTTGACCAGAGTGCAATTACAGCAGCAGTAACAAGTGCGGTAACTGCAGCAATCCAGCAGTCTCTTGGCACAGCCGTACAGCAGGCTATGGTACAGCAGATTCAGGCAGGAAAGATGACGGTCAGCGGTAATACAGCAGATGTTATAACCGCAGTCGGACAGAGTATCGGAGGAAGTCTTGGTGCAAGTGTTGCAACAAGCCTTGCAAGTGATACTACAATCAGCGCAGAAGTAGGTAAACAGATTACAAATGCAGTCGGCAGTGTAACACCTGGTATTGCAACAACAGCAGCAGGTATTGCAGGAAAAGCCGGTGCTTCCAAGGCAGTAGATCTTGCAAGTCAGCAGATCAGCGGCTTTGCTCCTCAGATCGATACCTTAAAGGCAAGTGTTAAACAGTTAGCAGATGGTTCTGCAGCATTGAATCAGGGTATCAACAGTTTATATGATGGTTCAAAGCAGTTACAGACAGGTATCACAACACTAGCAAGCGGTACTTCACAGCTTTCCGCAGGTGCAAGTGCACTGTCAGATGGCGCAGATGCTTTAAACAAAGGTATTAACGGTTACACAAATGCCAAGGGAGAAAAGGTAACAGGTCTTTACGGTGGCACAAAGGCACTTGCAAAAGGTCTGAAACAGTTAAAGGCAGGTCTTGTGACTCTGGATTCCAAGAGTGCAACACTGGCAGCAGGTGTCATTAAATTAAACGAGGGCGCAGCAAAACTGGATGAAGGTGCTACAAAGCTGACAAACAGTTCTGAAACCTTAACAAGCGGATCTGCTAAGATCGTAGATGCAGGTAAGCAGCTTGCAGATGGTGTAGATACACTGGATGAAGGTGCAAACAAGTTAAATGACGGTATGATCGAATTTAACGAAGAAGGTATCCAGAAGCTGACAGATGCATTTGATGGTGATGTCAGTACATTACTTGACAGAGTAGATGCAGTGATGGAGGCAGGAAAAGATTATAATAACTTCAGTGGTGTTGCAGATGGTAAGAGCAGCAGCGTGAAGTTCATTATCAAAACAGAAGGCGTAAAAGCAGAGTAATGAAATGGGGAGGTGCAAAGCATGGATGCCAGTTTACTATTGGTAATCGGAATTGCTTTAGGATTAGGCTTTGATTTATATGCTAAGGCAGTCTGCCAGGGAGCTTTGCTCTCCCGTATCGATAAAGCAAAGTTAGCGCTTGGACTTTTGGTCTGCGGTATTTACCAGCTGATCGTATTGCTGGTTGGATATGCACTGACGATCTGGCTCAGAGGTTCTTATCTGGCAGATAAAGGGGAAGCCTTAAATCCACTGATCAGTATGATCATCATTGCGGTGATCGCGATCAGAATGTTGAAAACAGCATGGAAAAACGAAAGCATAGTGGAAAGCAGACATGATGAAAAATATCTGATCCGCATTTTCACAAGTCTTTGCCTGCAGGTTGGATTTTATACTCTTCTGACCGGTATTGCGCTTGGTATGATGCAGCTTCGATCCATTTATGAGATCGGTATTTTAACAGTTGTCTGTATTATTGCCGTATTACTTGGTCTGGTTGGCGGATATCGTTTTGGATACAGCCAGAAAACCGGCGCTTATGCGATCGGTGGAAGTATTTTGGTTATTGTCGTAGTTGCGACAGGATTTTTATATCTTTGATCATTTTCAGATCCTTTCAGGATCTGCAATGATATATTTTCATTCCCTATTTGATAACTGCCCGGTTCGCCGGGCAGTTGTTTTTTGTGTTATAGATATGAGGAAAATGTACGGCGCAATAACCTGCGTAGCAGGTTATAGAAGTAAAACAGAGGAACAAAATCAAAAATGTGTTAAGTTTGACATGAAGTATATAATATAATAAAATAAGTCGTACGACATATTTTTAAAAACATGTTATATAAATAAGTCGTACGACTATTTTTTAAAAAATGAAATATAATTTAGTGGTACAACTCATTTAAAAGGGTGAATGTTTATGAAGATTATAGATTCAAAATCATTGGGGCATGCAATACGTACAAGAAGGAAAGAACTTGGATATACGCAGAGATACCTTTCAGAATTTACGGGGTTTAGTATTTCATTTATATCGCAACTCGAAAGAGGGAAACCGACTGCTGAGATTGAAAAAACAATACAACTTATGCATGTCTTGGGATTAGATATCTTAGTCGAGAAAAGGGGACAGTATGAATAAACTCAATGTTTATGTAGAAATACAGGGAAAGAACACGCTGATAGGTCACATTGATGTAAATAATGATCAGGGAATGTTTTCATATGAAGAAGAGTATCTTCAAAATCCTAATTCCAGCCCCATATCTATTAGTTTGCCATTAGAGGAAAAGACTTTTAATGAACAAAGAACAAAAACGTTTTTTGATGGATTGCTTCCCGAGGGGTTTACAAGACGTTGTGTTGCTGGATGGATGCATAAAGAAGAAACGGATTACCTATCTATTTTAGCCGGATTAGGAAGAGAATGTCTTGGCGCAGTGAAAATTATAGCAACTGATGATAATTCAGATACTTTTTATTATCAAAAAATGACAAATGAAGAAGTAAAAAGATTGGCGCAGGAAGGAGCCACGGAATCTGCGGAATTGGTGACAAAATCTCATTTATCATTAACGGGAGCTTCCGGTAAGGTTGGCTTGTATTATAATGAAAAAAATAAAGATTGGTACCTTCCGGTAGGAAATGCACCAAGTACGCATATTGTAAAGCAAAGTCATATTCGATTAAAAAATATAGTTGCTAATGAGCAATTGTGTTTATTAACTGCAAAATTTTTAGGGATAGAAGTACCCAATAGTTTTATTATCAGAACCGAAGGAGATGATAAAGAAGATGTCCTTTTTGCAACCTCCAGATACGATAGAAAAATAACTGCATCAGGGGAAAAATGGAATGATATGACAATTCCTTATCGCTTACATCAAGAGGATTTTGCACAGGCTTTGGGTATTCCATCGGCAGAAAAGTATGAACAAAATAATGCTGGATATTTGCAAAAAATGTTTGCAGTTCTTCGTAATTATTCATCTCATCCAATAGAAGACCAATTGAAATTATGGAATATTTGTATATTTAATTATTTAATTGGTAATACAGATAATCATATTAAAAATCTTTCTTTATTATATAGTGAGAATTTAAAAGTTATAAAACTTGCTCCGGCATATGATATTATTAGCACTATTGTTTATGAAAGCAGTATTGATCATATGGCAATCAGCATTGGAGATAGTTACAGATTAACCGATATTACAAGAGAGTCATTTGAGAAGGAAGCAATGAAAGATGGTTTGGGAAAAAATATTGCCATGAGACAATTTGATAAGATGGTGTCAGAGTTTAAAGATGCTTTATATTCTGCAGGCAAAATTCTGCAGAAACAAGGTTTTAAAATAGATTATATACAAAAAGAGATACTTTTAAAAGGTGGTATCAGTAAGTATATTTAACCAAGATGAAAAGAAGGTATAGACGTGATACAGGATATTGCACCAAAGAAGTTTTATAACCAGTTTGCAGCAAAGAAGCCATCGGCAAACAGCTGGATATTAAGTTTTTCCGATGGAAAGATACTTTATCGGGAAAAAGACGGAGAAATGGACTTTCTTACGTTTGGGCAGGTAGAAGCGCATTTCATGCAGGATAATGAAAAATCAGAACTTCCGGTATATATCTATTTATTTTCTATAGATGAAGAAGATCTCTTTTTAATGGATCTGCGGGATCAGAT
>DJNY01000177.1:0-8492 GCA_002441865.1 Lachnospiraceae bacterium UBA6452
CCCATGTATTGGCAAGTCCGCCGTAGATTTCAGAGCCCGGATATACGAATCCGCGGTTCTTTGCAAGTGCTACAATTTTTTCCAGTGATTTTTCCATGTTTTCATCCTCGCTGTTCTTTTTTATTCGTATATGATAAATGCCTTCTGGCCTTCATTCAGATTGACTGCTGTTTTATCGTCCACCAGGGAAACGCCGTCGCTGATATGTGTGATCTTTCCCGGTACTCTGACCTGCTGCTGTTCCTCCATGATCACTACATGCTTTTCTCCCAGTTCCAGTACATCCGCCTGTGAAATGGCTGTTCCGTCCGTCTGCTGCATCTGTGGGAACTCGTATCCTGCGGAATATGCGTCTGCCACAGTGCCTGCAAACAGCTCTTTTTCATTAAAGCCTGTATATGCATTATGATCTGCAAATGTAATATTCACATGAACGGTCTGGCCTGTCAGTTCGATCTTATCCAGAGTGACTGCCTCCTCACTTCCGCTCCGTGTGTTATAGCTTGCGACCTGTCCTTCAATATTGCTTTTCAGCTCATCCAGATCGTAATAGGGCTGATTGAATTCTTCCACGATCGCTTCCGTGATCTGCCCCTTCTTGTCAATGATCACAGTATTCGTATCTACGTCCGTTTCCTTCTGGCACGCGCAAAGCAGACATGCGATGCAGACCATCAGAAAAGCCGCTCTCCATTTTTTCATAATTTACCTCCTGCATATCGCATTATATTATACTAGCAAGGGCTCAGTTTTTCAACCTGCAATTTTCCAGTATGGCAAGGCTTTTGAACCTGTGCCCGATATACCGTTCCCTGTAGATCCTGCACTGCTCTGCCAGCTGCTGCAGTACTGCGTCCGATACTTTAAAAGTATAAAGCTTTTCAAACGGTGCCTGCATCACATACTGGATCGTATATACCGTACTCTCCAGCAGGGCTTCTCCGTTTAATACGCCCGGAAATTCCCCGTTTACCACAAGCGCCTTCATTTCAAATATGTACTGCACAAGCTCATGCGGCACTGCCCCTTTTGTAAGTGCTTTCAGGGAAACATACAAAAGCTTCAGCATCTCTTTTTCATCATTATTTTCCCTTGTGTAATAATCTGCCACATCACAGAAATACATCCCGTAAAAAGCACCTTCAAAATCTTCCCTGAGATTTTCAAAATACTCCGCGATCCGTACCTCCGACAGATTATACGCCGTTTTTCCCTCGTAAAGCCGGAATGTGCCATAACAGAACGGATTGGTAGCTGCCATAAATCTGCTGCCCGGCTTCTTGGCACCTCTGGCAAATGCCGATATTTTCCCGCGTTCCTTTGTCAGAACCGTTATTCTTTTGTCCATCTCCAAAACAGGGACAGCCTTTAAGACTATCCCTGTTACTTCTACAAAATCCTGCATGCCAGCTCCTGCTCCTGTTACATTCTGATCGCATCACTGCTGTCTTTTGTTTCCGTCTGCTGCCTGGAAGCAGTATCTACGGACTGCGTTTTGTCCTCTGCACTTTCTGCCGCTTCTCTGTAGCTTAAGTAATCCGCAACCTTACCGCTCATATAAAATGTATCCCAGCATTCCCTATCACACATCTTCCGTTTCCTCCCGTAGATTAGATACTAATAGGGTTCGTTCTTTCCCGGAAAATATGTGTGGTAGTTTCTCCCTTATCTGGTAATATCTTTTGCATTGTAACCAAAGTTTTTCAAAAGGAAATCGCTGTCGCGCCAGTCTTTCCTGACCTTTACCCAGAGCTTCAGATTGACCTGTGTTTCCAGCAGATCTTCAATCTCTTTTCTTGCGCGGCTTCCGATCTTCTTCAGCATACTGCCGCCTTTTCCGATGATGATCCCTTTGTGGGAATCCCGTTCACAGACGATCGTGGCATCGATGTCTACAATGCTATCATCCGCTCTCCATTTCATCTGGTCGATTGAAACCGCGATTCCGTGCGGGATCTCCTCATCCAGACAGCGGAGCGCCTGTTCACGGATCAGCTCGGATACGATCTGCCGCTGCGGCTGGTCTGTCACAGTATCTTCATCATAAAACATCGGTCCATAAGGCAGATATTCAAAAATAGAATCGATCAGATCCTGTGTATTATCACCCTTCAATGCAGAAACCGGAACGATCTCCGCAAAATCCAGTTCTTTTCTGTAAGCATCGATAAAAGTCAGAATTTCTTCTCTTTTTACCGTATCCGTCTTGTTGATCACAAGTATGACGGGCGTTTTTGTCTTTTTCAACTGCTCGATAATATGTCTTTCTCCTGCGCCGATAAAGGTAGACGGTTCTACCAGCCACAGGATCACATCCACCTCTGACAGGGTATGCTGTGCCACATTTACCATATAGTCGCCCAGCTTGTTTTTTGCCTTGTGGATACCCGGTGTGTCCAGAAAGACGATCTGTCCCTGCTCACATGTATATACAGTCTGTATTTTATTTCTGGTCGTCTGCGGCTTATTGGATGTGATCGCGATCTTCTGTCCGATCAGCCGGTTCATCAGTGTTGACTTTCCAACATTCGGTCTTCCGATCAGTGTCACAAAACCGCTTTTTTTATTTGTTTCCATATGTTCTTCCTTTATCCCTCTTACCGGAGCTTCATTTATGGCTCCTTTTTATCTGTTTCTTCTTCCTGCTGCTTTATCTGTCCTGCTGCATCCGGCTGTTCGTTCTGCTTCTGGAATTTTTCCAGCTTCTGCGCCAGCTTTCTTTCACGTTTCTTTTTATTTTTCTTTACAATCAAGCGGATCACAAGCACGATCACGGCGATGATCAAAGCCCAGATCAGCAGATACGGCAGTGCGATCACAACATCGATCAGGAAATTTTTGATGCCCTGCAGCACGCGCTTTACACTTGTCACAAAGCCGTCTGCCATTCGCTGCAGATCTGATTTCGGTTCCTGTGTATCCGGTGTGTAGATCGTTACCTCTTCCACGAAAATACTGATAGTTGCATAATCAACCTGATTGTCGTATGTACGAAGCTGTGACTCCATGGACTGGATCTGGTACCGAACTTCCGTCAGCCTGGTTTCCAGTGCGATGATCGCATCCACGCTTTCTGCTTTTTCCATCAGTGCCATGAGTCTTTCCTGCTCCACTTCAAGCGCCTCTTTCCTGCTCTTTGTGTCCACATAGGAAAGTGTCACATCATCGGTTGACTCCGATTTTCTTGTCACATTGGCATTTTCGGAAACCATGGTCACCATTTCATCCATTTTATCAGCAGGTACTCTGACTGTATAGTTGGCTGATCTGCTGCCTTCGTATTGATTGCCGCTTCCATAGATATTACTGTTCTCTATATAGCCACCCAGTTCTGCGACTTTTGCATCGAGCTGGGAAAGCAGTTTATCAAAGCTCTGTGTTTCCACATCGATATCCATGCGGCGGATGAGCTTTCTGCCCTGCTCCACCTGTTTTTGTACATTTTCCGCCGTACTTGCACCGGATCCTGTATCACCGCTGCTTTGCGCTACCGCATCATATTCGTAAACGTCTTCCGAAGCCGCATTATCCACAGCTTCCTCGGTCATCATATCGGACGCTGCCATTGTCTGCACCGCCTTATTTGAAGCCGAAGAATCGTAGCTGCTTCCACATCCTGTCAGAAGTATTGCAAGTCCCAATGCACAAAGTAATCTCTTTTTCATAGTAACCCTCCTTTTGCTGTCTCCATAACCTCTTTTCTTTTCGCATCTCTGCTATTTATAATACGTTCCCGCCGTCTCTTATTTATGGGATATTACACCAGCGTTTCCACACAAAGGAAGCTGTCTGCCTGTTCTTTGATCTTATCCTCATTGCCGACTACGCAGAATGCATCTGTCTCCAGCATTGCCGCAACCTGTGCGGAAAGCGCATGGATATCCGCCACCTGGCAGGCAAGGATCTCATCACGTTCCTTCTGTTCCTCCGCAAAGGTATAGCCTGACATATAAGCGCCGAAGCTTCTGCTGCCCTCGGCACTTGGCGGAAGCGGTGTATCCTTCTCGGAGACCGCGCCGATCACATACTTTGTCATAACCTCTTCGTCAGCCGCAAATTCCTGCAGATACGCCGGTGCCTTCTCGTAAACGGCCACTGTCTTTTCCAGATTCGGATCTCTGTAGGACACAAAATAGCTGAGCCCTGATTTGGTAAAGTTACTCATACAGCCATATGCACCACCTTTGACACGCACCTGGATCCACAGATAGTCATATCCCATCATTACACGCAGTACACGGAGTGCACCTGTATAAGGAAGTCCTGCCTTTCTGAAATCACCTGCCCGGCAGACATACTGTACCCCTGCGCTTGTGCACAGACCTTCCTGCTTTTTCACAGGCTCTGCATGGAATGCTTCCTGCTTGTTGTCTTCTGCCAAAAGCAGTTTATGGAACGGCAGAAGCGTCTTTGCAAAAAGCTTCTTTCCTTCTTCCGTGCCCGTGTAATCATAAAGCACTCTGTTTTGATGCAGGATAAAGGAAAGCAATGCTTTCAGTTCACCGATACATTCTGCTTTCTGCTCCTCAAAATGATTGTACAGATCTGTCAGGAACCGGAAAAAGTCCAGTCCGCTGAACTGATCGGATGCCCATGCGCCTTCTGAAATGTAGGAAAGTGCACGCAGTGATGCAGTCGAATGTCCCGCACTTGTCATCTGTGCCTGCAGTCTTGCCTTCATCTCACCCAGTATTTCTTTCAGACGTTTTTCGTCATCGAAAACAGACTGTGTCAGGATTTCATTGATCAGATCAACCGCTTTCTGCGTATTTCCATATAATACCTTTGCTTTTGCTTCAAAGGTCAGTTCAAATTTACTGTAGTCCTTTGCATCTGTATAAGTGGCTGCATCAAAGAAAATACCGCCCGTCTGCAGATTGATCTCATTAAACAGTTCACCATAGCTTCTCTTTTCCGTGCTCAGGAGTCCCAGTACATTTTTCAAAAGACCCAGATACGGGAGCTGTTCTTTTTTGATATCACGGATCTTAAATACCATATGCAGATAAGAAACCCCGTTTGTAAAGATCGGATGAGACAAAAGAACCGTATTTTCAAAAGGCTCTGTCTCATTTATGAAAGGATGTGCTTCTTTACCCAGATCTTCTCTTTTCAGCACCGGAATCTTTGCCAGATCTTCCGGTGCGGATTCTTCTTCCTGATATGCTTTCAGTGCCTTTGTTTCTGCGATCACTGCCTGCAGTTCTTCTTTCGTGAGAGAAGCCTTTTTCTCAGCCAGTGTTTCTTTCAGCTTTTCACTTTCTCTGCTCTCCAGTCCTTTTTCAGGAAGCAGGGCTACGATCGACTTATGTGTATTCTGCAGGATCTGCTTTTCCACAAGCTGCTCAAAGTAATCGGTCTGTACCAGCTTCTTTAACGCATCAAAAGTCTCGTTCGCCTCAATATGCATAAACGGGGCATGATCGTCGTACAGCCAGCTGTCAAGCGCCTGCAGCCCATACATCAGCCCCTTTGGATATGAGCCGAAATCAGCCTCTTTATATTTAAACTCATAGCTGTTAATGGCAGCAAGCAGGGCATTTTTATCAATACCGTTCTTTACCTGTTCTTTTAAAACCTGCTCTACGGTTTCCACGAATGCTTTCTGATCGGATAAACCGGCATTTTTTGCCACAAATGAAAAATATGGCTGCAGAATGCCGTTTTCGCAGACACTGTAGATATCTTCCCCAATGCCCTTTTCCATCAGTGCTACTTTGACTGGAGCGCCCGGTGCAGAACAAAGTGCATAATCCAGAACCTGCAGTGCGATATAAAGCTGTCTGTCCAGATTGTTGCAGATGCTGACATTATAAGAATAATATGCGGCATTTGTGATATCATCCGATTCCAGTACCGGATATTTCTTTTCTATCTGTACAGGCTCTGCAAACGGCTTCTGCATCCGGATGGCGGAGTCGATCTTAAGCGCATCAAATTTGGAAAGATATACCTCGTCCAGATAAGTCAGGCGCTCTTCCATATCCATATCGCCATAGAAGTAAATATAGCTGTTTGACGGATGATAATATCTTCTGTGGAAATCCAGAAAAGCTTCATAGGTCAGAGAAGGGATATCGGATGGTCTTCCGCCGGAATCCACGCCATATGCAGTATCCGGATACAGGCTGTTAAAGGTCTCTCTGTCCAAAAGGTCATCTGCACTGGCATATGCGCCTTTCATCTCATTATAGACAACACCGTTATAGATCAGATCGTCCGTTTCGGACTCACATTCATAATGCCAGCCTTCCTGCTCAAAGATCTTCTTTTCTTTATAAATATTCGGATGGAATACCGCATCCAGATAGACGTCACAAAGATTTGCAAAATCCTTGTCATTGCAGCTTGCTACCGGGTAAACCGTCTTATCCGGATAAGTCATGGCATTTAAAAAGGTATTCAGGGAACCCTTTGCCAGTTCTACAAACGGATCCTTGACCGGATACTTCTCCGAACCGCAAAGTACACTGTGTTCAATGATATGTGCTACGCCTGTGCTGTCTGTCGGCGGTGTCCGGAAACCGATGTAAAATACTTTATTGGGATCATCGTTGGAAAGCAGTACGATCCTTGCCCCGGTCTTTTTATGGCGCAGGATCACTCCACGGGAATTCAGATCTTTGATCTCCCTGTCTTCCACGATTTCATATGCTGTCAGATTTTCTATACTCATTGTCTTCTCCATTTTCTATTCTATTTTTTCAAATGCCAAGCTGCTGCAAAATTCTTCCGTCGTTCTGTTATACGCTGAGTGACATCAGATGCAGCTTTCTGAAATAAAGTTCGGAAATATAATCCGCACAGATAAGCCCCTGCTCCTGTTTTTTCCAGAAATCCTCCAGGGAAAGCTCTTCTGCCTCATATTCTGTCCGGCTTCTTCCTTTTTTATCCACTTTAGTCCTTGGCTTTACGGTTTTGATCCTGCACCGCAGCTGCTTCAGCACCATTGCCAGCTTACTGTCTTTTGTCATGGCAGACAGTACATCACAGATCCGCGCATCCTCTCCCGTTTCCGGGATCACATACTGAAATACGGCGGAACGCAGACGCTGCGGCGTATCATCCTGCTCACACAGTTCTGCAAAAGTCAGCCTTGCCCCGACATATACATTGCTGAAATCCTGCAGCACATATTTAAAATCCATATTACCTGTTTCGTTACTCATTCTTATACTCCATTTCTATGGTATCGATCAGATTTGCGCTGATCTGCATGGCTGCTTCCACATCATCCATTGTGATCGCCTCATAATTGGCACAGATCTCTTCCGGAGATACCTTCCTGCGCAGCTCCTCGGAAAGCTCTCTGGCAGCATCCGCTACCTGATTGACCTTTTTCAGCACTTCTTCATCATCGTTTTTCTTTTCCAGTTCCTCATTGATCAGACGTTCCATCGCCTTCATCATATAATTGCCAAGGAAACCTTCCGTCTCTTCCAGTATATCGCCGTCTGTATCCAGACATTCCATCTGCCCGGTTGCTTCTAAAAGTGCCATATTGCCTTCTCCGATCAGATCCTCCAGCATCACGCCCTGCCCCGCATACAGCTTTGCCAGCTCTGCTGTCTTTGGCAGAAACTGCTGAAGCAATGCCGCTTTGGCATCCTGATCGCCTGCGATCGCAGAAAGCATGACTGCCTTCAGTTCTTCCGGTTCCATGCTTTCCAGCTCGGAAAGCCCGCTCAGATATTCCTCCAGATAATTGCGGTCTTCCATGGAAAGATATTCCTCTACCTCTTTCTGATCACCGACACCGATCTTCTGGTTCTTATAATACTCCAGCAAAAAGCCCATCTGCTCCGAGCCCTGCTGTATATCCGGGAAAAAGGAATGGATCTGCTCCTCTGAAAGACACATTCCCTGTTTTCTTGCCAGCTTCATGGATTCCATAAGCTGATTTCTGAATTCTTTTTCTTCCATATACAATGCTCCTGCTTTCTTTTCTACTGTTTTTTCACATGCTTATGTGTGAAAATATGATCCTGACAATATTCGTAATTTCCATCACATTTCGAACAGAACCGAAATTCCAGATCCGGATCGGATTCGTCTGTTCTGCCGCAGATCGCACATTTGTGCTTTGTCACTGGACGCATAACCTGCTTATGATAAGTGCGCTGTCTTTTGATCTGCTGCGGCGTACGGAAGGATTTCCGCGTTGTCACAAAGAAAATGATAAAGGCAAGCAGCGAAAACAGGATCGCTGTCATGTCCGCCAGCGGCAGATACCAGCCAATACTTCCCTTTCTGATATAAGAGCTGAGTGATATTGCGTCCTGCAATACCTGTACACCTAAAATAACCGCATAGATAATTCCCAGTACTTTTATCTTCAATGGGATAATAAACATAAACAGAACCTGTACATCCGGGAAGGTTGCTGCAAATGCCAGAATGATCGACATACAGACATAATACGTACTGAAATAATTGGCAATAAACCCATAAAAGGAAGATAACGATACGCCAAATTCCATTACCGTGATCGT
>DJNY01000177.1:8518-9512 GCA_002441865.1 Lachnospiraceae bacterium UBA6452
CGTGATCGTTTCTGTCAGACCTGACAGAACACATACCCCGTAAAACAGGAACGCACCAACGATCGTCAGCAGCATACCGCCGATCAGATAGACATTATAGCGGAAGGTGCCCCATGTCCGCTCCAGTGTCGTACCGATGGAAAAGTAAAAATACAGCATGACCAGAGTAAACAGATCCAGTCCTTCCGGCGGTACAACGATCCATGTCAGGAGCCGCCATACCTGCCCATGCAATATCGCATACGGATTCAGCGTCAGATAATTTAAAAAGGATGCATTAAACAACTCGATCACATAGCCGAATGCATAACAGATGATCAGATATAAGGTGATATTGGGGATCGCATATTTTCCCCATTTACGTTCTAATTTTGAAAGCCAGTTCATAGATACTCCTCTCCGGTCTTGCCTTGTTCTGTTTCATTATACTGTTCTCATCCCGAAGTTTCCATTACTTTCGGAAGACAAAGAACATTTTAGCATGGGAATACGCTAAAGTAAACAATCTGACAACGTATATCCCAAACGTTTAATGCAATTTTCACAATTTATGCAGCAAAGATTTATATATTTTTAATAATTAGAAGACAATCAAGATTGCACTTTAAAAAAACATGTCGTATAATAAGGCGTAAATGTCGTGAATTGTCAGATTCACGATCTATTCATGTAATATATTAAGGAAGGTGAACTGAATGGAAAAGCAACTTTACACGCTGGGCATTGATATTGGCTCGACTACTGTTAAAATTGCAATTCTGGATGAAGCAAAACAGTTAATTTTTTCTGATTATAGAAGGCATTTCGCCAATATCCGTGAAACACTGCGGGATCTTTTCAAAGAGGCATATGCGATCCATGGAGACATCACGGTATCTCCTATGATCACAGGCTCCGGTGGATTATCTCTTGCCAATTATCTTGGCGTTCCTTTTACACAGGAGGTTATTGCCGTTTCTACCGCATTAAAGGAAGCTGCTCCGCAGACGGACGT
>DJNY01000177.1:9566-15740 GCA_002441865.1 Lachnospiraceae bacterium UBA6452
TCGAGCTTGGCGGCGAGGATGCCAAGATCATTTATTTTGAAGGCGGTAATGTCGAACAGCGTATGAACGGTATCTGTGCCGGTGGTACAGGTTCTTTTATCGACCAGATGGCTTCTCTTCTGCAGACGGACGCTACCGGTCTGAATGAATATGCGAAAGGCTATCAGTCTTTATATACGATTGCGGCAAGATGTGGTGTATTTGCCAAATCCGATATCCAGCCGCTGATCAACGACGGAGCCACAAAGGAAGATCTTTCCGCCTCCATTTTCCAGGCGGTTGTCAACCAGACGATCTCCGGTCTTGCCTGCGGTAAACCGATCCGCGGTCATGTTGCATTCCTCGGCGGTCCGCTTCACTTTTTATCAGAGCTGAAAGAAAGTTTTATCCGTACGCTGAAGCTGGACGAGGAGCACATTGTTTCCCCGGAGAACTCTCATCTGTTTGCAGCGATCGGTTCTGCCTTAAATGCGGATTTAAAGACACAGTTTACCTTAAAGGAAATGGTTGATAAGCTCTCCCATGAGATCAAGATCGCTTTTGAAGTAGAACGTCTGTCTCCGCTGTTTGAATCCCGGACAGAATATGAGCTGTTCACGACCAGACATAATTCCCATAAGGTACATACAGCTCCGCTTGCTTCTTATCAGGGAAACTGCTATCTCGGTATTGATGCAGGTTCCACCACCACAAAGGTTGCCCTGATCGGAGAAGACGGTTCGCTGTTATACTCTTTCTACAGCTCCAACAACGGTAATCCGCTGCAGACAGCGATCACCGCGATCAAAGATATTTATGCCCAGCTTCCGGAAGGCGCTGTGATCAAGCATGCCTGCTCTACCGGATATGGGGAAGCACTGATGAAAGCAGCCTTTCTGCTGGATGAAGGCGAAGTGGAAACGGTAGCACATTATTACGCCGCAGCCTTCTTCTCTCCCGATGTCGACTGTATTCTGGACATCGGTGGCCAGGATATGAAATGCATCAAGATCAAAAATGGTACGGTAGACAGTGTACAGCTGAATGAAGCATGTTCTTCCGGCTGTGGTTCCTTTATCGAGACCTTTGCAAAATCCCTGAATTACTCTGTAGAAGATTTTGCACACGAAGCGCTGTTTGCAAAGCATCCGATCGACCTCGGTACACGTTGTACCGTATTTATGAACTCCAAAGTAAAACAGGCGCAGAAAGAGGGGGCTTCCGTATCCGATATTTCCGCCGGTCTTGCTTATTCTGTTATTAAAAATGCCTTATTTAAGGTTATCAAAGTATCCAGTGCCAGCGAACTCGGCAAAAAGATCGTGGTACAGGGCGGTACTTTTTATAATGATGCGGTTCTCCGAAGCTTTGAGATCATTGCAGGCTGTGAGGCCGTCAGACCTGACATTGCAGGTATCATGGGTGCTTTCGGTGCTGCCCTGATCGCAAAAGAACGTTTCCATGAAAAGGAAGCAAAGGCTGCCAAAACACTTGATGCCAAAGAGCCGGAAACAACAATGCTTTCCATTGACAAGATCAACGAACTGACCTTTACCACACGTATGGCAAAGTGCCAGGGTTGTACAAACCACTGTCGTCTGACCATCAACCAGTTTACCGGTGGCAGACAGTACATATCCGGTAACCGCTGCGAACGTGGTATCGGCAAAGAGAAAAATAAGAATAACATTCCAAACCTTTACGAATATAAGCTGCATCGTATTTTCGATTACGAGCCGCTCCCGGCTGACGAAGCCACAAGAGGACAGGTCGGTATTCCGCGTGTTCTGAATATGTATGAGAACTATCCGTTCTGGTTCACCTTCTTTACGGAGCTGAAATATCAGGTAGTCCTCTCTCCGTCCTCAACACACCAGATTTATGAGCTTGGTATTGAATCCATCCCGAGTGAATCCGAATGTTACCCAGCCAAGCTGGCACACGGTCATGTGACCTGGCTGATCCGCCATCATGTACCGTACATTTTCTATCCGGCTTTATTTTATGAACGTGACGAAGTAAAGGGCGCAGGCAATCATTACAACTGCCCGATCGTTACCTCTTATTCGGAAAACATCAAAAACAACGTAGAGGAGATCGGCCGTGGGGAAGTCCGCTTCCAGAATCCGTTCCTCTCCTTCCGTGACAAGGATACGATTGCACATGTATTATTACAGGAATTCCCGGATATTCCGTCCGGCGAACTGCTGCATGCTATCGACAAAGCATGGGATGAGTTGGAAAACGCCCGCCTTGATATGCAGAAAAAAGGTGAAGAAACGCTTGCTTACTTAAATGAGACCGGCAAACGCGGTATTGTTCTTGCAGGTCGTCCGTACCATATCGACCCTGAGATCAACCATGGTATTCCGGAACTGATCAATTCCTATGGAATTGCCGTTCTGACAGAGGATTCCATCTCTCATCTCGGATGGCCGGAGCGTCCACTCATCGTATCAGACCAGTGGATGTACCACTCCCGTTTGTATGCAGCTGCCAGCTATGTCCGTACTGTTGACAATCTGGATCTGATCCAGCTCAACTCTTTCGGCTGCGGTCTGGATGCTGTTACGACCGATCAGGTCAATGATATTTTAAGTGGCAGTGACAAGATCTACACATGCCTGAAGATCGATGAAGTCAACAACCTCGGTGCTGCAAGGATCCGTATCCGTTCCCTGATCGCCGCACTCCGTGTCAAAGAACAGAAGCACGAAGAACGTGTGGTACACTCCACAGCGATCAACAGACCGGTCTTTACGGAAGAAATGCGTAAAGAATATACGATCCTCTGCCCACAGATGTCTCCGTTCCACTTTGATCTGATAGAGGCAGCTTTCCGTGCAGCAGGTTATAACCTGGAAGTATTACCGACGGATAACCGCCATGCGGTTGATACCGGACTGAAATATGTCAATAACGATGCCTGCTATCCTTCTCTGATCGTTGTCGGTCAGATCATGGATGCACTCCTGTCCGGCAAATATGATACAAATAAAGTTGCCGTTGTCATGACACAGACAGGCGGTGGCTGCCGTGCTACCAACTACGTCGGTTTTATCCGTCGTGCCCTTGGTAAGGCAGGGCTCAGCCATGTACCGGTTATTTCCATCAATATGTCAAGCAGTCTGGAATCCAATCCGGGCTTTAAACTGAACGCTGATCTTCTGGTTCGTGCAGCTTACGGTGCTGTATTCGGTGATATTTTCATGCGCTGTGTATACAGAATGCGCCCTTATGAGCTGACAAAAGGAAGTGTGGATGCAGTTCATGAAAAATGGAAGCTGAAATGTCAGGAATTTGTTTCCAAAAAGCATATGTCTTTCTTCAAATTCCAAAAGATGTGTAAGCAGATGATTGAGGAATTCGATGCCATTCCGGTAAGCGAAGATCCGAAACCACATGTCGGTATCGTTGGGGAAATTCTTGTAAAATTCCTGCCGGCTGCAAACAACCATCTGGCAGAACTGCTGGAAGCTGAAGGCGCTGAGCCTGTCTGTCCTGATCTGCTTGACTTTATGCTCTACTGCTTCTACAACCAGATTTATAAGGCAGATCAGCTTGGCATGTCCAAGAAGACCGCCAGAATTTCCAAATTCGGCATTTCAGCCGTTAACTTTGTACGTTCTTCTGCTGCAAAGGCATTTAAGAAGTCCAGACATTTTGATCCGCCTGCCAATATCTACGATCTTGTGGATTACGCAAAGGAAATCGTATCCATCGGTAACCAGACCGGTGAAGGCTGGTTTTTAACAGGTGAAATGATGGAACTGATCCACAGTGGTGCAACAAATATCGTCTGTACACAGCCATTTGGCTGCCTGCCAAACCATGTTGTCGGTAAAGGTGTTATCAAAGAACTGCGCAGACGTTATCCACAGGCAAATATTGTAGCGATCGACTATGATCCGGGCGCAAGTGAAGTAAATCAGCTCAACCGTATCAAGCTGATGCTTTCCACCGCCAATAAAAATCTGCAAAAGCAGCAAGCTGAAAAATAAAAGTTGAAACATAAGAAGGGCGTTATCTTTTGGATAACGCCCTTTTTAATGCCTCTATTCTATTATTCTATTATGCATTTACTGCCTGCTTCTGATTGCTGTCAAGCTTCTGTTCAAATTCGTGGATTGGAATTGGTCTGGAGAAATAATAGCCCTGCCCCATTTCGCAGTTCAGGCGTTTCAGTTCATCTACCATTTCCCTTGTCTCAACGCCTTCTGCTACTGATTCCAGACCCAGAGATTTGGCAAGTCCGACCGAAAATTCCAGAATGTTGCCTTTTGCTTTTCCGGCTGAATACCCTTCCAGAAAACGCATATCCAGTTTCAGGACATCGACCGGAATTTCCGTCAGCATATTCAGGGAAGAATAGCCGGATCCGAAATCATCCATTTCCACTTTGAATCCCAATTTTCCCATCTGGTTGACCATATCCAGGATCTGATTCTGATTTTCCGTATAAACCGTCTCTGTGATCTCCATATGTAAAAGGGATGACTCAATCTCATATTTGTCCGTCAGTTCCAGAATCCTGTCGAGGAAATCCGAATGATACAGATCTGCTCTGGAAACATTGACCGAAATAGGGATCAGTGGTCTGTTTTCCCGTTTCCATCTGGCAAGCATCTGACATACCTGCTCCCAGACATACAGATCTACCTCTGTAATAAAACCGTTTTTCTCAAAGATTGGGATAAACTGTCCCGGCGGCAAAAGTCCACGTTCCGGATTCTGCCAGCGGATCAAGGCTTCCGCACCTACATATTCTTCTGTTTTCAGATTGCATTTCGGCTGTAAATAAACAAGAAACTCGCCATCGGCAAGTGCCTGCTGCATGGAATTTGTGATTTCTTTTTCCAGTAACAGCTCGTCCCGCATGGAATCGTCGAAGTATGCACATGCTTCTCCGTATTTTCCTTTGATCCGTTTTACAGCAAGAACAGCACGGTCATACATGACTGTCACATCAATTGACCTGTCTTCGATCTGATAAATGCCAAAGCGGACAACAATCTTCATTTGCAGCGGATAACGCTCCATCGCCTTGTCCACATAGCTGATCATTTCTTCTTCGTAACCGCTTTTACGCGTCAGCAGCATAACAAAACAGTCACCTGATATTCTGCCGCAGAGTCCACCTCTTTCTCTTGCAAATCCTGTCATGATCCTTGCAAGATACTGCAGAAGCCTGTCTCCTTCATGGATTCCGTAAACATCATTCACAACACGGAACTGCTCTATATCAAATGCCACAATATCATATACTGCTTCGTCTTCTTTTAAAAGGATCCGTGCTTTTTTGCAGAAACCGTCTCTGTTATAACAGCCGGTCAGCGTATCAACATCGATCGATTTCATCAGATGATCCACTTCCTGCTTCCGGATCTCATCTCCTATCTTCTGCAGGATCAGTTCCCTGACATACGGCTTTGTCAGATAAGCTGATGCACCGTAAGAAAGTGCTTCAATCTCTGCATCGCTGTTATCCTGCTGTGTAATGACAATGACAGGGATATCAGCGATTGCTTCATCTGCCTGCTGCACACTCAGAAATTCATAACCATTCATGACCGGCATATAGAGATCCAATAAGATCACAGCAATACGATTGCAGTTTTCATGTAACACTGTCAGTGCTTCTCTGCCGTTTGCGGCAGTAAATACTTCATATTTTTCCTGCAGGATATCAGCCAGAAGCGATCGATCCAGCTCATTATCATCCACGATCAAAATCCCGTTTTTATTTACCATACATTCACCCCAATATGATGTGAAAGGCACTTTTCCATTCTCATTGCATTGTGGATCATGCTGTGCCTGCACACATAGTCCAAAGACTATATTTATTATAACATACAAAAAGAACTGTTTCAACTGTTAAAACTTTGTGCATTTTAGCAAAAACACTGCAAAAATGAAGTGTTTTTGCTTTTTGTGAACGCACACAATTTCCAGCTTTCTCCTATTGTCCGTTTGTTACAAAATTGTTACAATTCTATTGTGTTCAGCTGATACAAATACAAAAATCAAATAAGGAGGACGAAACTATGTGTTTTAATTTCAATAGCTGCTCCGAGTTATTTAAGGCTATCTGCAAATATTTAAACTTCGGATGCTAATTTACACAGAACGTGTAAAAACAAGAACTTCAGCCATGAAAACTGCATGTGGCAATAGGCTGTTGTGATAAAAAGA
>DJNY01000159.1 GCA_002441865.1 Lachnospiraceae bacterium UBA6452
TCCAACTTACCATTTACTGATCGGTGTTCCGGGCAAGAGTAATGCCTTTGCAATCTCCGAAAAGCTGGGGCTTTCCGATAAGATCATAGAAAAAGCACGTGAGCAGATCAGCAGCGAGCAGGAAAGCTTTGAAGATGTCCTGTCCTCTCTGGAAACAAGACGTGTCCAGCTGGAGCGTGAACGGGCAGATTTTGCTGAACAGAAGCAGAAGCTGGAAAACAGGCTTGCCGATCTGACCAGACGGGAAGAAAAGCTGCAGTCCCAGAAGGATGAAATTCTGAGAAATGCCAACGAACAGGCAAGAGATATTTTAAGAGACGCCAAGAAGGTGGCTGATGAGACGATCCGCTCCTTCCAGAAATTCGATGACAACAGCTCCATGAAGGAAATGGAGCAGAAACGTACCAAGGTACGCGAGAAGATTTCCGAAAAGGATTCCAGGTTGACGCTGAAAGCGGCCAAGGTTCCAAAGGGATCCAAGGTAAAGGCAACAGAACTGCATCTGGGCGACCGCGTCAAGGTGCTTTCCATGAACCTGCGTGGAACCGTCAGTTCCAAACCGGATGCAAAAGGATACTTATTTGTGCAATGTGGTATTATCCGCTCCAAGGTGCATATCAGTGATCTCGTACTGATCCCCGAAGATGATATCACAGCAAGTACGATCTCCCACTCCAGCTACGGTAAGATCACGATGGCGAAGTCAGCCAACGTCCGTACAGAGATCAATCTGCTCGGTAAAACAGTAGATGAAGCGCTGAATGCGCTTGATAAATATTTAGACGATGCTTACATGGCACATATTCCTTCCGTCCGTATCGTGCACGGAAAGGGAACGGGTGCACTCCGTAACGCAGTACAGACACATTTACGTGCGCTTCCTTATATTGCGTCCTTCCGTCTCGGTGAATACGGTGAAGGAGACGCAGGCGTTACGATCGCTACATTTAAATAGAAAGGGGTTTTACTATGGTTGCAAAACAGAAAATACTGATCGTGGATGATGATGAAAATATCGCAGAGCTGATTTCTTTATATCTGACAAAAGAATGCTTTGAAACCATGATAGTTTATGACGGTGAATCCGCACTTTCCAGCTTCGAGACCTTCCAGCCCAATCTGATCCTGCTGGATCTGATGCTTCCGGGTATTGACGGTTATCAGGTCTGTCGTGAGATCCGCTCTACTTCCAGTGTTCCGATCATCATGCTGTCCGCCAAAGGCGAAGTATTTGACAAGGTGCTCGGTCTGGAGCTTGGCGCAGATGATTATATGGAAAAACCATTTGATACCAAAGAGCTGGTTGCCAGAGTCAAGGCAGTCCTCAGACGTTTCAAGTCAGGAAGTATTCCGTCTGAAACAAATACCAATACGAAAAAAGTGGAATATCCGGACCTGACGATCAATCTGACAAATTATTCTGTCATTTACCGCGGAAAAACAGTCGAAATGCCGCCAAAAGAGCTGGAGCTTTTATATTTCCTCGCCTCCTCTCCCAACCAGGTATTTACAAGAGAACAGCTTCTTGATCAGATCTGGGGCTACGAATATATCGGCGACACCAGAACGGTTGATGTCCATATCAAGAGACTCCGTGAAAAGATCAGCGATCATCCGAGCTGGCATCTGTCCACTGTCTGGGGCATCGGGTATAAGTTTGAAGTGACACAGAAATAAGGGAGCTGCATATGAAAAAAACGCTTTACCTGAAATTCGTCCTTGCTTATGTCATCTTTGGATTTTTCAGCTTTATTGTAGTTGCCACCTTCTCTTCCTCTCTCATTAACGAAAGAGTGAAGCGGGAAAATGCGGAATCACTTTATGCGGAAGCGTCCATGGTGTCAAAGACGTATGCGACTGAGCTTTATAACAACGAAATAACGATCGAATCTGCTTACCATCAGCTGCATGCACTTGGGACATACTTATCTTCTACAATCTGGCTTGTCAATCCATCCGGAACGGTGCTGGTCAATTCCGACAAACAGCCCGATGTGGCAAATCCGCAGATCATTGAGGATTTTACACCTTCCATCACTGCGGATTCCTATTACACGACAGGCAATTTCTTTGGAGAATACGAGCATGATATGCTGATCATTTTCAGCCCGATCACATCCAATTACAAGATCCAGGGATATGTGATCATTGCAAAGCCGGTTTCACTTTTAAACGAACAGGGAAACGGCTATCTGACGATCATGTACATCACCATGGTTCTGCTGCTTTTGCTGTCTTTAATCATTCTTCTGTTCTTTACGGAAATGTTTTACATTCCGCTGCGTAAAGTCATTTATGCCACAGAACAGTATGCCAGCGGTAACATGCACTATGAATTTACGGTTGAAAGCAGCGATGAAATGGGTTACCTTGCTGCAACACTGAACTATATGGCAAGTGAGATCGCCAGATCGGAAGATAACCAGAAGAAATTTGTGGCAAATGTTTCCCATGACTTCCGCTCTCCGCTGACCTCGATCAAAGGTTACCTTGAGGCAATGCTGGATGGAACGATCCCACCGGAAATGCATGAAAAATACATCAATATCGTATTGAATGAGACCGAACGACTGACCAAGCTGACTAACAGTTTGCTGACCCTGAATAATCTGAACACCAAGGGAATGCTTTTAGACAAGACGGATTTTGATATTAATCAGGTGATCCGCAACACCGCAGCTTCCTTTGAAGGCACCTGCCACAATAAATCCATTGCTATCGAGATGATCCTGACCGGAAATGAAATGTATGTACACGCTGATATGGGCAAGATCCAGCAGGTTCTCTATAACCTCATGGACAATGCCATTAAATTCAGCCACCATGATTCTGTGATCCACATTGAGACCTCAGAGAAGAAAAATAAGCTGTTTGTCTCTGTAAAAGACACGGGAATCGGTATTCCGAAAGAAGATCTGAAGCTGATCTGGGACCGGTTTTATAAATCGGATCTTTCCCGCGGCAAGGATAAAAAGGGAACCGGTCTGGGACTTTCCATTGTAAAAG
>DJNY01000161.1:0-9892 GCA_002441865.1 Lachnospiraceae bacterium UBA6452
AATCAAGTTGTCCGGGGTTCGAGTCCCCGGTGGCTCATTCAAAAATCTTGAAGCTTATTATGCTTCAAGATTTTTTGTATAACAGGAGATTCTGCCGGCTGCTCCGTGATGCGGCAGATCATGATCTATGCGGATATGGCGGAATTGGCAGACGCGCCAGATTTAGGTTCTGGTGGGAGACCGTGCAGGTTCAAGTCCTGTTATCCGCAGGCAGCCGTACAGGCAAAAAAGAGGATGCTTCTTTTGAAACATCCTCTTTTTCTGTGCACGTTTATGGAGTGTCAGCGACCGGGCATCTTTTTCAGCTTACTTTCCTTAAAGGAAGAAGTCGCCTTTTTCCAGCTGTTGATACCGATCGTTTTCAGACAGGGTTTGGTGTATTTGGCATACTGCGGTGTATCCATATACTTGAAGACATTGTAAGCCTGCTTTTTTTTGCCGTCTGTAGTATACAGACCGAAGCTCAGTCCCTGTGACACCTCCGAAGCTTCATCCTGGACAGAACGGAAAATGACGGCGTCGATCATTGGATTGAATTCTGCTTTGTAGTAGGTATATGCGATTGCTGCTGCCTGTACATCCTGCCCGCAATCAGAAGTAAAGCCTTGTTCGGATAACAGGATATGGGTATCGGAACCGAAACTCTTTTTCACATAATCTGTCATGATATCCAGATTCCTTGGAGATACAAAATCGCTGTCCAGACTGTTTTTGGTATGCGAATCATTCCAGGTCGCGGATTTGGTTAAAATGGCAGGATAGGCGTGGTATGCAAGATTCCATCTGATGTTTTTGTTCTGTGATCTGATCTCACTGTTAAAAGCATCCATGAATGGTTTTGCACCCCAGTCACCGCTGCGGTTGATCCAGGTATGGTCGGTACAGATAAATACACGTGCGTTTTTGTAGTTGCTGCGGACCGCATAATATAAAATACGATATGTGTCCGCATAGTTTTTCATAAAGGCAGTTTTTCCGGTGTTTCCCGCGTAATACCACATCGGGTAAATGTTGACCTCGTTTCCGAGGATCCAGTTATCAAGATGGCAGTCCTCTGTAGAGTAGCGTTCGGCAAGGAAACTGAAGGCTGCCTCCAGTGTTTCACGGGCTTTTTTGCTCTGTGCATTCATGGCATAGTAGCCTGTTTTTGATGTGGCAGATTTTGTACCGTAGAGCAGATACGAATAGGAACTGCCCGGATAGCGCAGCATAAGTTGTCCGGTAACGGTCATGCCATTCCGGTTGGCGGAAGAAATAAAGTTGCCGTAAGGATCATTGAAATGATACGTTTTGCCGTTATACCGATAAGTATAGGAACCGCCTGCTATGACATCATTCAGGTTCATGTTCAGGAACGTATGCTGTACGCCAAGATCTGTATCAAGTGATCCCTGCAGTCCTTTTTTGGAGGTCGTTGCCGGGAACGCAGCGGTATAGGCAGCGGCTGCTTCCGGATTCTTTACAAAGGAACTGCCGGATATGATAAAGTAGGATTTTCCTTTTTTTACGGCGAGTGCATATTTGCCCTGGATCAGATGATTCCCTTTTCCGTCGATCAGAGGCAGGGAAAACTGCGGCTTGGTCAGTTTGGGGCAGGCAGCGATCTTTTTCTCATATTTACCGGTGTCTGGATTGACTCTGACCAGGTAATAGGAATCATCACTGCTTTTCAATCGTTTCGGTACAGAAGCGCTGACAAAGAGCTGGCCGTCTCTGACTTCTGTCTTTTTCAATTTGCCGGCATTTTTCCGTGCTTTGATCTCTTTGACGCCTTTTGTGATCTTACAGGACAGGACATTGGAATAGGAACTGTAGCAGACACTGTCTGTGGAATCTGTTGCAAGGGCGCGTACGCGGAAATAATAGGTCTTGCCTTTTGGAAGATTCTGGATGGTGTAGCTTGTTTTACCGTCAACGGTCTCTTTGTTCACATTCTTTTTGAATTTTTTATCGGTTGTATAAGAAATCTCATAGCGATCGGCGGCTGCTGTGTAGCTTAAAACAACTTTTCCGGTGCTTTTGTTTGTGGCACTTGTAAGCTGTGGCGCCCTGGGTCTGGCGTCTGTCCATCCGGCATACAGTGTAAACGGATCTACGATACCGTTTTCATCGGAATCGATATAAGAACCGGTGGGAATTTCCGTTATCTTTTCAGTAAATGCACTGTCCGTATACCAGCCGTCAAATCTGTAATTTTTCCGCGTGGCATCCGGTAAAGTGATTGTGTCATCGGTAACACGGAAACTGTATGGGATATCGATTTCATTGCCGGCTGTATCGGCATCGCTTATACTGCCGCCGTTTGTAATATAACTGATATCAAAGGAATAGGGTGTTTCACTCCAGTTGGCTGTAAAGTCCAGATCTTTATTTAGGGAAAGATTATAGACACTGGAAGATTTGCGGTAAGTTTTGCCGTTGGTCAGGCAGCTCCAGGAAGCTAACTGATAGCCTTTGCGGACCGGCTGCAGAAAATCGGCAGTTTCATAAAAATCGGAGAAATGCATGGCTGTGCCCTGATAGGTAAATGGAAACTGCATCAGAACGGTCCGGGCATCACTGTCATAAAAAGTGACCGTGACGGTCTGACCGGCTTTTATACCGTCTGCATCCAGACTGTCGTCCGATATCCCTTCATTGGCGGAAATGGATGTATCTTCTTCCGGTGCCTGCGTAGCATTCTCCGAAACAGACGCATTTACCGGCAGCTCCATTGCCTGAAGCAGCAGAAGCGCTGCCAGAAAGATTGATAGAATTTTTTTTCGTTTTTCCATTGTATACCTCCCTCATAATTGTTACTTCCCATTATAATGGAAGAAAGAGGGTTCTACAAGGCAGGAAAGCGCAAAAAGGACTTTACAAAACCGTGGTTTTCATGTATAAGAAAGATGAAGAAGTAGGGAGTTTATTTGAAGAAGTAGGAGGGTCAATATGACATTACAAAGAGAAGTAATAGAACTGAAGCTGGAGGAACAACTGGAAGGCATTACCCGATCCATGTACAGCAAATCCATTTCAGACTGTAGTGACAAGGAACTTTATTATGCAATCCTTCGCCTGACAAAAGGTATGCTGGAGATCACAGAGCCGATCAGCGGACCGAAAAAAGTATATTACATTTCGGCAGAATTCCTGATCGGAAAACTGTTATCCAACAATCTGATCAATCTGGGCATTTATGATAAACTGAGCGGTATTCTGGAAAAGAACGGAAAGAAGCTGGCAGCGATCGAAGAAGTGGAACCGGAACCGTCACTGGGTAACGGTGGTCTGGGCAGACTGGCAGCCTGCTTCCTTGATTCTATTGCAACACTTGGACTGCCGGGTGATGGTATCGGTCTGAATTATCATTTCGGGCTGTTTAAGCAGGTATTTAAAAATCATAAGCAGTATGCAGAAAAAAATGACTGGATCGAAGACGATTCCTGGCTGACAAAGACGGATGTGACATTTGATGTCATGTTTGGTGAGCATAAGGTAACTTCCCGTCTGTATGATATCGATGTGGTCGGTTATGAAAACGGTATCAACAAACTGCATCTGTTTGATATTGAAACTGTAGATGAGAGCATTGTAAAATCAGGAATCGATTTTGATAAGAAAGATATCGATAAAAACCTGACTTTGTTCTTATACCCGGATGATTCCGATGAAGCGGGAAATCTGCTCCGTATCTATCAGCAGTATTTCATGGTCAGCAACGGTGCGCAGCTTATTTTAAAGGAACTGCGTGAAAAGAAATGTGACCTGCGCAAGATGAATGAATACGCGGTGATCCAGATCAATGATACACATCCGACAATGATCATTCCGGAACTGATCCGTATTCTGGTTGATGAAAAGGCATTTACGATCGATGAAGCAATCGATGTGGTCAGCAAGACCTGTGCTTATACCAACCATACGATCCTTGCGGAAGCACTGGAAAAATGGCCGCTTGCATATCTGGAAAAGGTTGTACCGCAGCTTGTACCGATCATCAAAGAGCTTGACAAACGTGTCCGTGCGAAATATGACGATGAGAGAGTACAGATCATCGATAAGGATAACAGAGTGCATATGGCACACATTGATATCCATTACGGTTTCTCAGTCAATGGTGTGGCAGCGATCCATACGGAAATCCTGAAGGAAACGGAACTGAATCATTTTTATAAGATCTATCCGGAGAAATTTAATAATAAAACAAACGGTATTACATTCCGCCGCTGGCTCTTATCCTGCAACAGACCGCTTGCCCGGATGCTGACAGAGACGATCGGGGACGGCTATAAAAAGGATGCGGACGAACTGAAGAAACTGCTGCAGTTTGAGAATGACAGTAAGGTGCTTGACCGGATCGCAGCGATCAAACATGAAAACAAGCAGAAGCTGGCTGCTTATCTGCAGGAAAATGAAGGCGTTACCGTAGATCCGAATTCTATCTTTGATATCCAGATCAAGCGTCTGCATGAATACAAACGTCAGCAGATGAACGCGCTGTATATCATACATAAATATCTGGAGATCAAGGGCGGCAGGAAACCGAGCACACCGGTCACCTTTATTTTCGGTGCCAAAGCAGCACCTGCCTATATCATTGCACAGGATATCATTCACCTGCTGCTCTGCCTGCAGGAGCTTGTCAACAACGATCCTGATGTAAAGGATTACATGAAGGTTGTCATGGTAGAGAACTACAATGTCAGCTACGCGGAAAAGCTGATCCCTGCCTGTGATATTTCCGAGCAGATCTCTCTGGCAAGTAAGGAAGCATCCGGAACCGGTAATATGAAGTTCATGCTGAACGGTGCAGTAACACTTGGTACAAGTGACGGAGCAAACGTAGAGATCGATGAGCTGGTCGGAGAAGACAATATTTATATCTTCGGTGAGAAATCAGAAGCAGTCATCAGGCATTATGAGAAGGCTGATTATGTTTCAAGGGATTATTATGAGAAGAGCCCTGTGATCAAGGAAGCGGTAGACTTTATCGTCAGCGATGCGCTTGTGAAGATCGGGGATAAGGAAAATCTGGAGCGCCTTTACAAAGAACTTCTGAATAAAGACTGGTTTATGACATTGCTGGATCTGGAGGCTTATATCAAGACAAAAGACCAGGCACTGGCAGATTATGAAAAGAAAGAAGAATGGAAGAAGAAAATGCTTGTTAATATCGCGATGGCCGGTTTCTTCTCTTCCGACAGAACAATTGCACAATATAATGAGGATATCTGGAAATTAAAAAAAGACGAGATGTAAGGTGGCAGAAATGAGGAAAAACAGAAAAGCCGGCATTTTACTGCCGATTACAAGTCTTCCCAGCAGATACGGAATCGGAACACTGGGAAAAGAGGCATACGGATTTGTGGATTTTCTCAAAAAAGCAGGGCAGTCCTACTGGCAGATATTGCCGGTAGGACCTACCGGTTATGGGGATTCACCGTATCAGTCGTTTTCGACTTTTGCAGGGAATCCCTATTTTATCGATCTGGAAATGCTGATCGAAGAGGGACTGCTGACAAAGGAGATCTGCGACCGGGCAGAACTTGGAACCAATCCGCAGTATGTGGATTATGAAAAACAATATCAGAACCGTTATCCGCTGCTTCGTCTTGCGTTTAAGAGCTTTATGGCGCAGGGCGGGATCAGAGATGCCGCCTATCGCAGCTTCTGTGAAGAAAATGCATTCTGGCTGCCTGATTATGCCTTATATATGGCAGTCAAAGAAACTTTTGACGGAAAGAGTTTTTCCGAGTGGGATGAGGATATCAGGCTGCGCAGGGAAGATGCCCTGCAGAAATACCGGATCGCCTGCAGAGAAGAGATGGATTTTATTTATTTCCTGCAATATGAGTTTGCAAAGCAGTGGAAGCAGTTAAAAGCATATGCCAATGAAAACGGCGTCCGCATCATCGGTGATATTCCGATCTATGTGGCAGCAGACAGCGCAGATACATGGGCGAACCCACAGCTGTTCCAACTCACGGAGGACGGTATTCCGAAAGCGGTAGCAGGCTGCCCGCCGGACTGCTTCAGTAAAACAGGTCAGCTCTGGGGCAATCCCGTCTATGACTGGGACTATCATAAGAAGACAGGATTTGCATGGTGGATCCGGCGGATCCGTTACTGCTATCAGCTGTATGATGTGGTCAGGATCGATCATTTCAGAGGCTTTGATGCTTATTATGCGATCCCTTACGGAGATCCGACAGCAGAGTTCGGAACATGGATGCCCGGGCCTGGTATGGAGCTGTTTGATGCATTGCGGGAAGCACTCGGCAAGATGGATGTTATCGCAGAGGATCTTGGCTTTTTGACGCCGTCTGTGCTGAAGCTGGTACATAAGACCGGTTATCCGGGCATGAAAGTGCTGCAGTTTGCGTTTGATCCGGCAGGAGACAGTACCTATCTGCCGCATAATTATCCGAAAAACAGCGTCGTTTATACTGGCACGCATGATAATGATACATCGATCGGCTGTTACAAGTCGTTGAATCGCAGAGAAAAGCAGTTTGCAAAGGCTTATCTGGGACTGCAGGGGATGAAAAACGTCAACTGGGCATTTATCCGTACAGCGCTGGCAAGCATGAGCGATACAGCGATCATCATGATGCAGGATTATCTGGGACTTTCCTCCGAAGCGAGGATCAACACACCGTCGACACTGGGCGATAACTGGAAATGGCGTATGCTGCCCGGTCAGGCGGATGAAAAACTGGCAGAGAAGATCAGGGAAATGTGCTTTGTGTATGCAAGATGCACCAAGGCATAAAAGAAACAGCCGAACTTAATGTCCGGCTGTAGCCATATTGGAGTTGTGATAGGCAGGATCATTTGTAACGTCGGCAAGGAACCAGTCCGGCATGACAAAAGCATTGGCGCTTTCTTCATCCGGAAATTCCACCTCGGCCATAATGAGGTTGGATGGTGCATGGAACAGATCCAGTTCGATGACCAGACCGGACTGCTTGATCGGGATCTTATAGCGGGTTTTGTGGATGATGACACCTTCCGTTTTGGGCAGGAGCTTTTCAAAGGCTTCCTGTGTCAGAGGCAGGTTGTATTCTTCACGCACCATAAGCCCGCTTCCTTTATAGGTAAAGATGTACTTGTTGTCCTGCTTGCGGATCCGCATGACGGGATCGGTGCACAGATAAGCCTGCTTGATCTCATAATGTGGATATGCGTCCAGATTTTCGGGAAGCTGTCTGATCGTAAATTTACGTTCGATTTCCATGATTTTGTACTCCGTTTCAAAATGAATTTGTGGATGCGGATAGGTATGACAGACAGGCCAGCATCCGCCATTGCTACTATTATATATGGTGGATCGTAAAAATGCGAATTATTTTTGCATGATATGCAGCAAAAGAACAGGAGGATACTATGAGTAAAGTATGTGTATTTCTGGCAGATGGTGTGGAAGAAATCGAAGCACTGACTGTGGTAGACATTTTAAGACGAGGCGGCGTTACGGTAGAGACGGTTTCCATTACGGACAGCAAAAGTGTCACAAGCTCACATAAGATCACGATACAGGCAGATAAACTGCTTGCGGAAATCGATTTTGATGAGGTCGCTATGATCGTTCTGCCGGGCGGAATGCCGGGAACAAAGAATCTGGAAGCATGTGCACCGCTTATGGAGCAGGTGGACAAATTCCATGCAGAGGGAAAGTATTTGAGCGCGATCTGTGCAGCGCCGAGCATTTTCGGCCATAAGGGATTGTTAAAGGGCAGAACAGCCTGCTGCTTCCCGGATTTTGAAAGTCATCTGGAAGGTGCAACTGTGACCAAAAATCCCGTAGAGGTCTGCGATCACTTTATCACAAGCCGCGGTATGGGCACAGCCATCGAATTTGCACTTGCCATTCTGGCTCGTATGCAGGATCAGGCATGTGCGGACGACATCGCAGAGAGAATCGTATACGAACGCTGATACAGATGGCATAGAAGCTATGTGATCTGCATATAAAAAACAAAGAAAAGGGAATGAAAAACAATGTGGACGAGAAGTGAATTAAAAGAAAAAGCAAAAGTTTATGTAAAACGCAGCTACTGGCCGCTTGTGCTGGTATCTCTGATCCTGGCGGTCATCACCGGCGGATTTTCGAACGGCGGTAACGGCGGAGGTAATTATTCGACAGACTGGAGTGACAGTGTAGACGGCGGTGATATTGCGAGCCGGATCACCGGAAGTATCACAGGGATCAACTGGGCACTCATAGGTGGCATTATGGCTGTAGCAGCGGCTGTTTCCATTGCAGTGATCGCCATTTCCGTGATCGTTTCCATATTCGTGCTGAATCCGATCGAGATCGGCTGCAGAAGATATTTTATAGAAGCGGCATATGGTGAAGTGGACATGAAAAACATCGGTGTGCTGGTACTGGCATTTAAGGACGGTAAATATGGTAATATCGTAAAGACCATGTTTTTGAGAGATCTGTATCAATTTTTATGGACACTGCTTTTGGTCATTCCGGGCATCGTAAAGAGTTATGAGTACCGCATGATCCCGTATATTCTGGCCGAAAACCCGGATGTGACAACAGAAGAAGCGTTCCGGCTGTCAAAAGAGATGATGGACGGCGAGAAATGGGATACATTTGTGCTGGATCTTTCCTTTATCGGATGGGCACTTGTGGCAGGCATAACATGCGGTATTGCAGGTATTTTCTGGGTAAATCCTTATATGAACATGACAGGAACAGCACTTTATGAAACATTAAAGAGAAGAGCGGCAGTAGATTATTATGATAAATCACTGGGCGGTTATGAGAATGTGTACGGTAATCCGGGAGCCTATACGGATCAGGCACCTCAGAACTATGAAGACGGAGAGGTAAGAGATTTATAATAAAAGAAGGGCAGCAGCCGCTGCCCTTCTTTTCTGAAGATCTGAGGGGTTATCTTAACTGAGATTCTTCGTAGTTCTTAACCATTCTACGAACCATCTCACCACCGATGGAGCCTGCTTCTTTAGAAGTCAGATCACCGTTGTAGCCTTCTTTTAAGTTAACACCAAGTTCAGATGCAACCTCTGTTTTGAAACGATCCATAGCTGCCTTAGCTTCTGGAACTTCCATGCTCTTAGATGATTTTGTGTTTGCCATTTTGTTCACCTCCGTGATTTTATTTGTTGATCTATTTCCAAGATAAGTGCAAAACACTTACCCTGGAATCTGCTTCGCCGGATCCGTGCTTTTTATCACTTATCTTGGTGTTATTATGTTCGAAATGAAAGAAAACTATAATGGTAAGTTCTGTCAGACAAAAAAGTGCATTTTTGCAAAGAAAAAGTGCTGGTAATTGCATGTTACCTGTGCTATAATCCTATAATGACTGTGAGTATGGGAAATTGTTTCTTGGCTCAGTACGAAAAGAATATTGCGTGATACAAATGAGATCACAAGCAAGGAGGAAATAGAAAAAATGAGTTTACAGATGGAAAAATTAGAGCACAACATGGCTAAGATTACAATCGAGGTACCTGTGGAAGAAATGGCAAAAGCTGTTAATGCTGCTTATTTAAAAAATAAGAACCAGATCTCTATTCCGGGCTTCCGTAAAGGAAAAGTGCCGCTTGCTATGGTAGAAAAAATGTATGGCAAGGGTGTATTTTTAGAGGATGCTGCAAATGCTGTTATTCCCGGTGCATATGACAAAGCAGTTAAGGAATGTGAAGAAGAGATCGTATCCACACCAACAATCGATGTGGTACAGTTAGAGCCTGAAAAAGCATTCATCTTCACAGCAGAAGTTGCATTAAAGCCGGAAGTTGAGCTTGGAAAATACAAAGGTGTTAAGATCGATAAGATCGAAACAGAAGTAACAGAAGACGAAGTAAACGAAGCGATCGACCGTGAAAGAAAGAACAACGCACGTGAGATCACAGTAGAAGACCGTCC
>DJNY01000161.1:9965-14204 GCA_002441865.1 Lachnospiraceae bacterium UBA6452
TTGCATTTGAAGGCGGTAAGGGAACAAATTACGATCTGGTGATCGGTTCTCATTCTTTCATTGATAATTTTGAAGAACAGCTCATCGGCAAGAATATTGGCGATGAAGTAGAAGTGAATGTTACTTTCCCTGAAAATTATCAGGCAGAAGACCTTGCTGGAAAGCCGGCTGTCTTTAAAGTAAAAGTAAACGGTATCAAAGTAGACGAACTGCCGGAGCTGGATGATGAATTCGCATCAGAAGTTTCTGAGTATGAAACTGTAGCAGAGTACAAAGACAGCGTTAAGAAGAGCCTTGCAGAAACAAAGGAAAAGAATGCAAAGGATGCAAAGGAAAAAGCAGCAATCGACGCAGTCATCGCTGATGCAAAGATGGATATTCCGGAAGCAATGATCAAAACAACACAGAGACAGATGATGGATGAGTTTGCACAGCGTATTGCAAGCCAGGGATTATCTTTTGAGCAGTATCTGCAGTTTACAGGTATGACAGAAGAACAGATGCTTGAGCAGATCAGACCGCAGGCTGAACTTCGTATCAAGTCAAGACTTGTCTTAGAAGCAATTGTTGCAGCAGAAAAGATTGAAGCAACTGAAGAAGATTTCGAACAGGAAATCGCAAAGATGGCTGAAATGTACCAGATGGAAGCTGACAAGGCAAAAGAACTGATCGGTGAAGCAGGTAAGGCAGAGATCATGAAAGATCTTGCAGTTACAAAGGCAGCAGAGTTCGTAAGAGACAATGCAAAGGAAAGCAAAAGCAAATAAGAAGTAAAACGTGTTTTATATAAGTAAGGAGGAATTACCATGAGTTTAGTACCTTATGTCATTGAACAAACAAGCCGTGGGGAACGTTCCTATGATATTTATTCAAGACTGTTAAAAGAAAGAATTATCTTTTTAGGCGAAGAAGTAAATGATACTTCTGCCAGCATCGTAGTAGCACAGCTTCTGTTCTTAGAGGCTGAAGATCCGGAAAAAGACATCCAGATCTATATCAACAGCCCGGGTGGTTCTGTAACCGCCGGTATGGCAATTTATGATACGATGCAGTATGTAAAGTGTGATGTTTCCACAATTTGTATCGGTATGGCTGCAAGTATGGGTGCATTCCTGCTCGCAGGCGGTACAAAAGGAAAACGTATGGCACTTCCGAATGCTGAGATCATGATCCATCAGCCTTCAGGCGGATCTCAGGGACAGGCTACAGAAATCGAGATCGCAGCAAAGCATATTCTGCGTACCAAGGAAAAGCTGAATAAGATCCTTGCTGCCAACACCGGTCAGGATTACGAAGTGATCGCTGCCGATACAGAAAGAGATAACTGGAAGACTGCACAGGAAGCGCTGGAATATGGTCTGATCGATAAAGTTATCGAAAACAGAACAGAAATTTAAATGGTAGGAGCGTAAAGATGGCAGGAAAAAGTTCTGATACAAAAGTCAGATGTTCTTTTTGCAATAAGACACAGGATCAGGTGCGCAAGATGATCGCAGGCCCGACGGGCGTATATATCTGTGATGAATGCGTGGATCTGTGTGCAGATATCATTGAAGAAGAATATGAAGAGGAAGAATCCTCGAATACAGTGGATATTAACCTGCTCAAACCGGTAGAGATCAAAGAATTTCTGGATGATTATGTGATAGGGCAGGAGGAAGCCAAGAAGGTACTGTCTGTGGCTGTTTATAATCATTATAAGCGTGTGACTGCAGAAAAAGATCTGGATGATGTGGAACTGCAGAAGAGCAACATCATCATGATCGGACCGACAGGCAGCGGTAAGACATTTCTGGCACAGACACTTGCAAAGATCATTAACGTACCGTTTGCGATCGCAGATGCAACAACGCTGACAGAGGCCGGTTATGTCGGAGAAGATGTGGAAAATATCCTGCTGAAGCTGATCCAGGCGGCAGATTATGATGTGGAACGTGCACAGTACGGTATCATCTATATTGATGAGATCGATAAGATCACGAAGAAGAGCGAAAATGTTTCTATCACCAGAGATGTATCGGGCGAGGGTGTGCAGCAGGCGCTTCTGAAGATCATTGAAGGCACGGTTGCATCGGTTCCGCCACAGGGGGGCAGAAAGCACCCGCATCAGGAACTGATCCAGATTGATACAACAAATATATTATTTATATGTTCCGGTGCGTTTGATGGGCTGGAGAAGATCATTGAAAACAGACTGGACAGAAAGTCCATTGGCTTTAATGCAGAGATCGGAGAGAATGTGATCCGCGATATCAGTGATATGCTGAAAGAGGTAACACCGCAGGATCTGGTGAAGTTTGGTCTGATCCCCGAATTTGTCGGACGAGTTCCGATCACGGTATCTTTGGAAGGACTGGATGAAGAAGCATTGGAGAAGATCCTGACAGAGCCGAAGAGTGCACTTGTAAAGCAGTATAAGAAGCTCTTTGAAATGGATGATGTAGATCTCGAATTTGAGCCGGATGCGATCGCAGAGATCGCAAAGCAGGCAATGGAGAGAAAGACCGGAGCCAGAGGCCTGAGATCGATCATTGAAAAAATTATGATGGATATCATGTATGAGATTCCGTCGGATGACACAATACAGAAATGTATCATTACAAAACAGGTAGTGCTGGGAGAAAGTAAGCCGATCGTAGAACATCGGGGAACGGATTCCACAAAGAAACTAAGAGCATAAAGACGTCGCCCTGTCAGCAGGGCGGCGTTTTGCCATAAGAAAGAGAAAAATATGGAACAGATACAGAAGAAATTACCATTGATCCCACTGCGGGATGTCTGCGTTCTGCCTGATAATGTGCTGCATTTTGATATCAGCAGGAAAGCCTCTGTTGCGGCGCTGGAGCTGGCAATGAGCATGGAGCAGGAAATCTTTCTGGTCATGCAGAAAGATCCGCAGGTAAAGGAGCCTGCAAGAGAAGATCTGTATGAAACCGGTACACTGGCAAAGATCAGACAGCTTATTAAAATGCCGGGCAAGATCATACGTGTGCTGGTAGAAGGCGTCTGCAGAGGGCAGATCGAGGAAATAGAAGAGACAGACTGCATGTGGGCAGTTTTTACAATACAGAAAGCGGATACAGAGGCTGCTTCAGAACCTGATGCGTCAACGCAGGAAGCGATGCGTCGTCAGCTGACGGATGCGTATACGAAGCTGCAGGGTATGCAGGAAAAAGGCAATGGTGTGCTCAGACATTTGGAGGAAGTGAAAGATTTCTCTCATTTTATGGATCAGCTTGCTATGAATCTGCAAGTTTCTCCGGCAAAAAAACAACAGGTGCTTGCCTGTATATCCCTGCGGGACAGATATTCTTATATCGAAACGCTCTTGCAGGAAGAGATCCAGATCATGGCGATCCGCAATGAATTGAATAAGGAAGTCAAGAAAAAGGTAGAGAAAAACCAGAGAGAATATGTACTCAGGGAGCAGCTGCAGTACATACGCAAGGAGCTGGGGGAAGAGGATACTGAATCGGATGCGGAAGTGTTCCGGAAAAAACTGAAAAAGCTGCAGGCAGATGACACGGTAAAAGAGCGGATCAAAAAAGAAATCGCAAGATACGAAAGAATCAGCACAAATTCCTCGGAAAGTGCTGTGGAACGCGGCTATATCGAGACGCTGCTGGAGCTGCCATGGGATAAACGTTCCGAAGATAATACGGACATTGAGAAAGCAGAAAAGATCCTGCAGGCAGATCATTACGGACTTACAGATGTCAAAGAGAGGATTCTGGAATATCTGGCAGTCAGACAGCTTGCAGCGAAAGGAAACAGCCCTATCTTATGCCTGGTAGGACCGCCCGGTATCGGTAAAACAAGCATTGCGCGCAGTATGGCGCGTGCCATGCAGAAAGAATACATCAGGATCTGCCTGGGCGGCGTCAGGGACGAAGCAGAGATCCGCGGACATCGAAAGACATATGTGGGTGCAATGCCGGGCAGGATCGTCACAGCGATCAAGCAGGCAGGTGTGAAAAATCCTTTGATCCTGCTGGATGAGATTGACAAGATGAGCCGGGATTATAAAGGAGATACCGCTTCCGCAATGCTGGAGGTGCTCGACAGCGAACAAAATGAACATTTTCAGGATCATTATGTGGAACTGCCGATCGATCTGTCAGAGGTAACCTTTATTGCAACGGCTAACGATCTGCAGGATATTGATACGCCCCTGCGTGACCGTATGGAGATCATAGAGATCGGTGGTTATACGACAAATGAGAAGCTGCATATTGCAAA
>DJNY01000161.1:14295-15087 GCA_002441865.1 Lachnospiraceae bacterium UBA6452
GATAAAGCACTGGAAAAGCTGATCCTTGCCTATACAAGAGAGGCTGGTGTCAGAGAGCTGGAGCGTAAGATCGGCAAGATCTGCAGAAAGGTGGCGACGCAGATCCTGAAAAAGGAAACGAAGGCTGTCCGCATTACCATTCATAATCTGTCCGAGTATCTTGGAAAAGAAAAGTTCCAGCCGGAAAGACGTGCAAAAAAAGCGGATGTCGGCATTGTACGCGGACTGGCATGGACAAGCGCCGGCGGTGTGACCCTGGGGATTGAAGTAAACGAAATGCCGGGAAAAGGCGAGATCAAATTGACCGGACAACTGGGGGACGTGATGAAGGAATCTGCTATGACAGGTATTTCTTATATCCGCTCTGTCAGCAGGAAGTATGATATTCCGGATGATTATTTTGAAACGCATGATCTGCATATCCATATTCCGGAGGGCGCAGTGCCAAAGGATGGCCCAAGTGCAGGTATCACGATGGCGGTAGCAGTCTTATCGGCGATCACGCACCGGAAGATTCGTGCCAATCTTGCCATGACAGGAGAGATCACATTGCGCGGTCGTGTTTTACCGATCGGCGGTTTGAAAGAAAAACTGCTTGCAGCCAAAAATGCAGGCATTGAAAACGTATTAATACCAGTGGATAATGAAAGAGATCTGGATGAAATAGAACAAGAAGTTAAAACAGGACTTAATATTACACCTGTTACTGATATGGAAGAAGTGCTGCAGCAGTCCTTCCAGAAAGGAAATAAAGATGATCATTAAAAGTGTGGCACTGGAGACAGTGTGTGG
>DJNY01000140.1:0-4416 GCA_002441865.1 Lachnospiraceae bacterium UBA6452
CACAGACACCGGAAAGCACAGAAAGCAGCCAGCAGTCCACTGGCAGCTCAAGCTCTGCAAATTATAAGATCCAGATCACGCTCAGTGATACAAATGACAGGCTTCGTGTCGGTATGACCGCCAAGACGAGTATTGTGCTGACATCCGCAAAGGATGCGCTCACACTTCCGTATGACTGCGTGGAAACGGATGCAGACGGCAGTTATTATGTGACACTCGAAGACGGTACAAAGCTGACGGTCGAAAAAGGTGTGGAAAGTGATTACTACGTGCAGGTGATCTCTGATGAGATTTCGGAAGGCACAAAAGTACAGATCCCGCGCAGCAGCCAGTCAGATACCAATGCAGCAGATGTGGTATCACCGGAAAATGCTGATTTTATCATGGATAACAACGGAAATATGATGGATGGCGGTAATATGGGCGGTCCAGGCGGTGGACCTGGCGGACCGGGTGGTATGTAATATGGAAGAGACAATGATTCAATTAAAGGGGATCCGAAAGAGCTTTTACGAAGGAACGGCAAATGAACTGGAGATCCTGCACGGACTGGATCTGACAGTCAGACAGGGAGAATTCGTTTCGATCGTAGGTGCTTCCGGATCCGGTAAAACAACACTGATGAATATTATCGGACTGCTTGACCGTCCGTCGCAGGGAGAATATCTGCTGGACGGTGTGGATGTCTGCGCGGCGAAGGATCAGGAGCTGTCGCATATCCGCAACCGCAAGATCGGATTTGTATTTCAGACGTATAATCTGATCTCCCGGACGAGTGCACTGAAAAATGTGGAGCTTCCGATGCTGTATGCGGGCATTTCCCGCGCGCAGAGAAGAGAGCGGGCAAAGGAGCTTCTGGATATGGTCGAGATGACAGAGCGGATGCAGCACAAGCCGGATGAACTGTCCGGCGGACAGAAACAGCGTGTGGCGATCGCAAGAGCCATGGCAAACGATCCGGCGATCCTGCTGGCGGATGAACCGACGGGCGCACTCGATTCCGTAACCGGCAGAAAGATCATGGATCTGTTCCATAAGCTGAACAGGGAACAGGGCAAAACGATCGTGCTGATCACACATGCGGGAGAACTGGCGGCGGAAACAGACCGTATCATTACGATAAAAGACGGCAATATTACCGGCGAAAAGGCAGGAGGTGGCATCTATGCTGGTGTTTGAGAATATCATGCTGGCACTTTCGGGGCTGAAAGCCAATAAAATGCGTGCACTTCTGACGATGCTTGGCATTATCATCGGTATTGCCTCCGTGATCGCCATTATGACGGTAGGAAATTCCCTGAGCACTTCGATCACAACCTCCATGCAGGATATGGGTGCGAATGATCTTACCGTCGGCGTAAAGCAGAAAAGCACGTCGCAGGAGGTTACCAGAGATGGTATGCGGTTTGGCGCAGGCAGAGGCAGAAGCATGAGCGAGGAAGATTATATCACAGAGGATATGATCACAGCTTATGAGCAGGCTTATGCAGAAAACATCAAATGTATTTCCCTGACAGAATCTGTCGGAAGTGCAGTGGCAGAGGATGGAGAAGCCTATGCGAATATCAGTATCACAGGCGTCAATGACGGGTTTCTGGAAGCGAATGACCTGACCCTGTTAGCGGGAAGATCACTGACGGAGCGGGATCAGGAGGAAGGCAGAAAGGTTGTCCTTGTTTCGGATAAGCTGGTATCCAATCTGTTTGACGGAGATGCGGCAAAGGCAGTCGGCAGTACGATAGAAGCGTCAGTCGGAAGCAGATATTATACCTATACGATCGTTGGTGTTTATGAATATGAGGATTCTGCATTCAGCAGTGATTCGGAATATGATACGACAACAGATGTGTATCTGCCGCTTCTTACGGCGAAAAACCAGACGCATGCGACAGATGGTTATTCTCAGCTTACCGTCGTTTCGGCGGCCGGAACGGATACAGAGACTTTTCTGGAGGAAACGGAGAATTTCTTTAACCGGTATTACAGCAGAAATGAGTATTATGAAGTGAGTGTGACGAGTATGGAATCCATGCTTTCCTCCATGACAAGTATGCTGACGACCGTTTCTCTTGCGATCGCAGTTATTGCGGGCATTTCCCTTCTGGTAGGCGGGATCGGTGTGATGAATATCATGCTGGTTTCGATTACGGAACGTACGAGAGAGATCGGAACGAGAAAAGCACTCGGTGCGACAAACGGATCAATCCGTCTGCAGTTTATCATGGAGTCTGTTGTGATCTGCCTGCTGGGCGGTGCAATGGGCATTATACTCGGACTGACGCTGGGAAGTGTCGCCACAAAGATGCTTGGCTACGCGGCAAAAGCTTCTGTTGCCAGTATCGTATTTTCTGTGGTATTTTCCATCTTTATCGGTGTATTTTTCGGGTATTATCCGGCAAATAAAGCTGCAAAGCTCAATCCGATCGAAGCGCTCAGATACGAGTAGAAGGGAAAACCGGGCACAGGAAGAGCCGGCTTACGGTTCTACAATAGATACATCCTGTCTGGTGGCAAGATCCAGATCGTATACGGAAACTTTTCCGTCAGGATCTCTGTCATCAATGACACGGATCACCGGCTGGTATAAAAGCCCCGGATTCTGGGATTTTACAATGCCATGTGTTCCATCTGACAGATAGACAACAATACCGTTTGGATAGATTGCAACATTGGAAAGCAGGGCATTTAAGTAAGTACCGTTTAATTTGCCGCTCTGGACATCTTCCTGCAGGATCTTACATGCTCTGTAGTTGCTCAGGCTCTTCCGGTAGCAGCGTTCGCTCGTCAGGGCATCATAGACATCTGCAATGGCAGTGATCTGTGCATACGGATGGATCTCATCGCCTTTTAAACCGGCGGGATATCCGCTGCCATCCAGTCTTTCATGATGCTGCAGGACAACAAAAAGAGAAGCATCGGAAAGTATGTGCTTTTTTTCCAGTGCTTCATAGCCAAGGGAAGGATGCAGCTTGATGTGGTTATATTCCTCCTGTGTAAGAGCAGAAGATTTTAATAAAATAGATTCGTTTAAAATGATCTTTCCGAGGTCATGCAGGAGTGCGCCTTCTGCAAGCTCTTTCAGTTCCTGTCTGGAAAGCCCCGTTCTGATACCGATGAGGATGCTGTAAATAGTCGTATTGACGCTATGTACCATGGTTGCATCATCTACCGTACTGATCTGGCTTAAGCTGATCAGGATGTCTTTGTTCTGAAAGATCTCATCAAATAAAGCGGTTACGATCTCATCCAGCTCAGGCTCATGAAAATTACCCTGCTGGCGCAGGTGATCGCAGACAAGACGAAGCGACGATCTGCATTTTTCCCTGGTCTGTTCACAGACCACGTCAGGAACCGAAATATCACCGGAAACCGGATCGTTGACATATACGGAAAAAACACCGATGTTATTCAGCTTTTCCTTATATTTGGCAAGCTCCGCGACACCGGTCTGCAGGATCAGTTTTGTACCCTGATAGATCGGTTTTGCCAGCGTCATGTCATCTGTTACTTCATTTAGTGAGATTCGTCGCATACTATTTCCTCAATTAACCCCGTAATGGTTGCGATAGCACTGAGCTGATTGCTCTTTTCCATGTTATCAATGTAAGTCTGACGGGTAAAGAACAGCTCATGTACTTTATCTGTCAGTGCAGTTTCTGTAATATCATCTTCCGAAAGCACCATGGAGAATCCCTGTGCTTCAAAGGATCTTGCATTTAAAACCTGATCGCCGCGGCTTCCGCTGACAAGCGGGATCAGCAGGTTCGGCTTTTTCAGGGCAAGCAGCTCACAGATCGCATTGGCTCCTGCACGGCTGATGACAACATCCGCCATGGCAAATAAATCTTTGAGCTCTGCTTTTACATATTCAAACTGTTTATACCCTTTTGTATTCAGAAGCAGATTGTCAATTTTCCCCTGTCCGCAGATGTGTACGACCTGAAAATCCTTTAACAGGGCGGGCAGTGCGTCGCGGACTGCTTTATTGACATTGGCAGCACCGAGACTGCCGCCGATGACCATGATCACAGGCTGGTTTGCGGAAAAGCCACAGTAGTCAAGTCCTGCGATCTTATTGCCTTTTGTGAGCTCCTCACGGATCGGGGATCCGGTCAGGACAGCTTTATCAGCCGGAAGATTCTGCAGTGTTTCCGGGAAATTGCAGCAGACCTTTGTTGCGACCGGAATACACAATTTATTGGCAAGACCCGGTGTCATATCGGATTCGTGAATAATGCACGGGATCTTCAGGCTGGCAGCAGCACGGACGACCGGAACGGATACAAAACCGCCTTTGCTGAATACGATATCCGGTCTGATCTGTTTTAAGATCTTTTTCGCTTCTGCGAAGCCCTTTATGACACGGAACGGATCCGTGAAATTCTTCACATCAAAATAGCGGCGCAGCTTTCCTGT
>DJNY01000140.1:4522-6826 GCA_002441865.1 Lachnospiraceae bacterium UBA6452
CCGTCATAAGAACCGATATAGTGGATTTCATAGCCAAGCTCACGGAGTTTTGGCAGAAGTGCGATATTCGGTGTAACATGTCCGGCTGTTCCACCGCCGGTCAGGACGATTTTTTTCATGATTTTGCAGCCTCCAGTGATTCTAGGGCACGTGCAAGCTGATCCGGACAGGATGTATTTTTAAAGCCGCAGCGGATCCCTTTTAATCTGGATATGGCATCTTCCACTTTCATGCCCTCTACCAGTCTGGAAATGCCCTGCAGATTGCCATTACAGCCGCCTGTAAAGGAAACGGATTTGATGATGTCGTCCTCCACTTCCAAGTTGATCGCACTTGAACAAGTACCTGATGTTTTATATATCATAGTTTACCTTCTTTCTATTAAATATATGAAGATGTAAGCAGCAAAATATGCTTCTTCAAAGTGCATTATAGCAGAAACTATTTGACTGTAAAAGACATTTTTCCGGGAATGCGGGAAAAAACGATATTGCACGATATGCTTGCAAAATACACGTTCTTTTGCTACACTAAAGCTGTTTGAGATACTTGAGGAATGTCAGGGTTACGAGCAGTTACGGTATCCGGCAGATCCCTCCCAACAGAAAAGGAAATAAAGGAGCGAAAAAAATGAGCAATAAAGTTACATTTGATTACTCAAAAGCAACTTCTTTCGTAAGCGAAAACGAAGTTGACTTAATGAAAAAGATCACAATGGATGCAAAAGAAACATTAGTATCCAAAACAGGTGCAGGTAATGATTTCTTAGGATGGATCGATCTTCCGGTTGCCTATGATAAAGAAGAGTTTGCACGTATCAAAAAGGCAGCAGCCAAGATCCAGAGCGATTCAGAGGTACTGCTTGTCATCGGTATCGGCGGTTCTTACCTTGGTGCAAGAGCAGCGATCGAATTCCTGCGTCACAGCTTCTACAACATGATTCCGAAGGAAGTTCGTAAAACTCCTGAAATCTACTTTGTAGGTAACTCTATCAGCTCTACTTATATCAAGCACTTAATGGATGTCATCGGTGACAGAGATTTCTCTATCAACATGATCTCCAAGTCAGGTACAACAACAGAGCCTGCGATCGCTTTCCGTGTATTCCGTGAAATGATGGAAAAGAAATACGGCAAAGAAGAAGCAGCTAAGAGAATTTACGCAACAACAGATAAAGCAAAGGGATCTTTAAAGGGTCTTGCTACGGAAGAAGGCTTCGAGACATTCGTTGTTCCGGATGATATCGGTGGCCGTTTCTCAGTTCTGACAGCAGTAGGTCTTCTGCCGATCGCTGTTTCAGGTGCAGATATCGACAAGTTAATGGAAGGTGCTGCAAGCGGAAGAGAAAACGCATTAAATCTTCCATATGAAGAAAACGATGCCCTCAAATATGCTGCAGTCCGTAATGCACTGAACCGCAAGGGCAAAGGCATTGAAATCTTAGCAAACTATGAGCCGAGCTTCCATTATGTAGCTGAGTGGTGGAAACAGTTATACGGAGAATCAGAAGGTAAGGATCAGAAGGGTATCTACCCATCAAGCGTAGATCTTACCACAGATCTTCACTCTATGGGTCAGTTCATCCAGGATGGTACAAGATCCATGTTTGAAACAGTTGTAGAGATCGAGAAATCCCGTGAAGAGATCACGATCGGTGAAGAACCGGTAGATCTTGACGGACTGAACTACTTAGCAGGTAAGACAGTTGATTTCGTCAACAAATCAGCTATGAATGGTACAATCCTTGCTCATACAGACGGACAGGTTCCAAACCTGAAGGTTAACGTACCGGAAGTAAATGAATTCTACTTAGGACAGTTATTCTACTTCTTCGAGTTCGCCTGCGGTGTATCAGGTTACATCCTCGGTGTAAATCCATTCAACCAGCCTGGTGTTGAAAGCTACAAGAAGAATATGTTCGCTCTCCTTGGCAAACCGGGCTATGAAGCACAGAGAGAAGAGCTGTTAAAGAGACTGTAAGATAATAGGTAATAAGTATGTAACAGCATATGCTGTTATGCTATGTACTTTATGTGTTTAGAATGCTTTATGGGGCTTCGCGATCGCGAAGCCCCATTATTGTGTTATGGCGACGTATTTTGTCGCTGTTTTATTATCTTTATATATCTGTTATTTTGTAGAGTAATTTTATAAAATTACCTGGTTGATGGTTAAATCTGATAATTTATCTGATATCTAAGGCAAGTTTAGCACAGGATGCTTCAGTCAGGGGATAAATCTTGATGGATTCATCCAATATTCGATAAATTAGATGATATGTATGAATGAAATTTTTCTGTTTTT
>DJNY01000140.1:6972-7139 GCA_002441865.1 Lachnospiraceae bacterium UBA6452
AAAAAATTCAGCTAAAAAGTTTGTTGTGATGCAAAATTGGCTGGTGAAAGAGATAAATTTCATACCAAAAGGTAGAAAATAGAGAAAAAGTATGAATTTCCCCCATGCAGCAGTATGTAGTGGTATAATAGAGTGCATCGTACATAAAAATCACAAGGAGTAAAAAA
>DJNY01000228.1:0-734 GCA_002441865.1 Lachnospiraceae bacterium UBA6452
ACATTTGCCATTTCAAACAGCTTTACGTCCTTGTTTCTTCTGTTATAATTTGTTGCAAGACTTGTCAGCATACCGTTCAGCGGTGTTGTTCTCATGATAGAGAAGTCTTCTCCGAGCGGATTGGCGATTCTGATCGCTTTTCTCAGATCATCATCTTCCGGTAACAGTAATTTATCAAATACCTTCGGGCTTTCAAAAGAATAGCACATACCCTGTGAAAAACCGGAGAATACAGCGATCTCTCTTGCTTTTTCTTCAATACGGAGCTTATATGGCAGTTTACCGGTAGTTGCTTCGCCGCTTGGCAGTGTCATCGGGATCTTGTCATAGCCATGGAAACGGGCAACTTCTTCTGCGATATCCGCCTGTCCGAGCAGATCCTGACGGAAGGACGGACAGATCAGTTCATTTGTCTTTTCATCATATTCCACTTCGATCTTTTTGAAGATTGCAAGCATTTCTTCCCGGCTTACATCTGTACCGAGCAGATTATTATATTTTTCAGGCATAAATGGCAGGCGAACCAGTTCTTTTAACGGAACTTTGACATCCACCATTCCGGATACGACATCGCCGCAGCCAAGTTCCTGGATCAGCTGGCAGGCTCTGTTGATCGCCTCTTCTGCATTTCTTGGATCCAGACCCTTTTCAAATTTACCGGATGCATCACTTCTGAGACCGATACGCTTTGCGGATTTACGGATATTGGGACCATTGAAGGTTGCTGCTTCAAA
>DJNY01000228.1:767-1128 GCA_002441865.1 Lachnospiraceae bacterium UBA6452
TAACCGTTGTCACGTCATCTGTGATCTTGGAATTGTCGCCACCCATAATACCTGCTATGCCGATCTCCTTATCTGCATCACAGATCATCAAGACATCCTTATCCAGATTTCTGGTCTGGCCGTCCAGTGTCACGAACTGATCACCGTCTTTTGCTCTCTTTACAATGATCTTTTTGCCGCTGACGGTAGACAGGTCATAAGCATGCATCGGCTGACCGTATTCTTCCATCACATAGTTTGTAATATCAACAAGATTGTTGATCGGACGGATTCCACTGCTTGCCAGTCTTCTCTGCATCCATTCCGGGCTTGGTCCGATCTTGATATTGGTGCAGACTCTTGCACAGTATCTTGGGCAGAG
>DJNY01000228.1:1168-15156 GCA_002441865.1 Lachnospiraceae bacterium UBA6452
TCCTGATCCTGCACTTCTACCGAAATATAATCTTCCACTTTTTCGTTATTTTCTTTTACGTTAACCTCAGGCAGTACAAACGGCTTGTCAAAGGTAGCTGCGGCTTCTCTCGCAATACCGATAATGCTGTAGCAGTCTACACGGTTTGAAGTAACTTCAAACTCAAATTTTGTATTGTGCAGTCCGAGTGCTGCAACTGCATCTGTGCCAACCTCAGCATCCTCCGGGAAAATGTAAATACCGTATTCCGGTGCATCCGGATACATATCTCTGTCAGAACCGAGTTCTTCGATGGAGCACATCATACCGTTTGACGGAACCCCTCTGAGTTTTCCTGCTTTGATCGTAATGCCGCCTTCCGGAAGCGGGCCGCCGTCATGACCGCCTGCAACCTTACCGCCGTCTAAAACAACCGGTACTTTGTCTCCAACTTTGACATTCGGAGCACCTGTCACGATCTGGATCTCTTCTGTACCGATATTCACCTGACAGATGATCAGTTTGTCTGCATCCGGGTGTTTCTCGATCTTTGTGATCTGTCCGATCACAATCTTCTCCAGATTTTTGTCCATTCTCTCATACCCTTCACATTTGGTTCCTGAGAGTGTCATTTTATCCATAAATTCCTGATCTGTACATTCCAGATCCGGTACATATGCTTTTATCCATTCTAATGCTGCATTCATTTTTCTATTCCTTTCTTTTCCTGCCATACAGTCCGGCTGCATGCATGTTAATTTTCTTTTTATTCAGAGTAGAGATTAGAACTGCTTCAGGAAACGGATATCGTTTTCATAAAGCAGACGCATATCGTCGATCTCATATTTCAGAAGTGTGATACGCTCCAGACCAACACCGAATGCAAAGCCTGTATATTCCTCCGGATCGATATGGCTCATTTCCAGAACATGCGGATGCACCATACCGCAGCCAAGTATTTCGATCCAGCCTTCTCCCTTACAGAAGCGACAGCCGCTTCCGCCGCATTTAAAGCAGGTAACGTCCATCTCGGCACTTGGCTCTGTAAATGGGAAATGATGTGGTCTGAATTTTACCCTGGTATCTTCGCCGAATAATTCTTTTGCGAATTCTGCCAGTGTTCCTTTCAGATCTGCAAATGTAATATGTTTATCGATTACCAAACCTTCTACCTGATGGAAGGATGGAGAATGTGTTGCATCTACTTCATCTGCACGGAATACACGTCCCGGTGCGATCATACGGATCGGCATTTTACCGGTTTCCATCTCATGTACCTGTGTGGAACTTGTCTGTGTACGCAGCAGCAGATCGCCATTGATATAGAAAGTATCCTGTTCGTCCTTTGCAGGATGATCTGCCGGAATATTTAATGCTTCAAAGTTGTAATAATCTCTTTCTACTTCCGGTCCTTCAACTACTTCATAGCCCATACCGATGAAAATACGTTCTACTTCGTCCAGCACGTTGAAGTTTGGATGTACATGTCCAACCTTTGCCTTCTTGGCAGGCAGTGTAACGTCGATCGTTTCCTTCTGCATCTTTGCTTCTCTGACGAGGTCTTCCATTTTCTTTTTGGATTCTTCCAGTACCTTTTCGATCTCGGCTCTTGTCTCATTCACAAGCTGTCCGACCTTTGGTCTGTCTTCCGGTGCCACATCCTTCATACCTTTCAGGATCTCTGTTAAAGCACCTTTCTTACCAAGCTGGCTGACACGTACTTCATTCAGCTGTTCCAGCGTACGGCTGTTTTCAATCTGTTTGATTGCCTCCGCTTTGATCTGCGCCAATTTTTCTTTCATTTCGTTTCTCCTTTTTTATTGTAGAACTATTTCTGTCTGTATTTGAGTGGGTATATAATGCACTGAGAATGTTTCGCAGGATATTCTCGATCATAATGCCCTGAGAATTGTTTCGCACTCCGTGCTCCCACAATTCTCACCAATATTCGCATATCGTGCAGCTTACGCTACACTTTTATGCTCATATCGGAAGCGGGTCATAAAGCTCTAAAACCGCTCTCATGCAAGCATATCGCGGTTTTAAGCCTTTGACCCTGGCATTATTCCATTAAAAATGCCCCTGATATAATATCAGGGGCGAATCAAATCCGCGGTACCACCCAAATTCTCTGTCTTCTGTCTGCAGAGCACTCAATACGCGTAACGTGCGCTCACGTCTGTGCCTAATAGGGAATCTGTCTGTTCAGCACAGCTGCTCCGGTGGGAAATTCGATCTGCACACATACACAAGGAAGCTTTCAGCCGGTGACCTCCTCTCTCTGGGAGAGATATGCATCTCTACTAACACCTTCATCGCTTTTCATATAGATTTATCATAGAGAATCTGCTCCAAAATGTCAACTGCTTTTTTTCTTTTTCCGATGTTTGCTTTTAAATGCACCATATAAAAAGGAAAAGGCAGGCTGCAGGAACCGGTTGATAAAAGCACCCAGCAGCATGATATAAAAACACATATACAGCCAGAGCATGATAATGATGACTGTTGTCAGGCTTCCGTATGTACTGAACCCGGAAAAGCGATTGACATAGATGGAAAACGCCCACGATGAAACATACCAGCAGATGCTGACCATAACTGCCCCCGGTACTTCGCTCAGGAAACGGTTTTTCTCATTTGGCAGGAACGTATAGATCGCACAGATCAGAAGTGCCATACTGGCTACCACTATGATCCAGCGCCAGCCAACCAGGATCCGGAACATATAAGTAATATCCGGAAAAGATGCTGTCAAAAGATCTACAATACGCTCACCGAATACGACGATGATCAGAAGAATCAGGATCATGATCATCATGATCACCGTATATACACATGCCCGCAGACGCAGGAAAATATAGTTACGGCGTTCCTTTACCCCATTGACGGTGTTCAGTCCGCGGATCAGTGCCAGCATTCCTTTCGCCGCCGACCAGATCGTAGCCAGGACAGAAAGAGAAAGCGCCGTCCCCGTTTTTTCATATACTTCATCAATGATACTGATGGAAAGCGGTGCCATGTTCTGTGGCAGTATCTTTGTCACAAATGTCATCAGCGTTGCTTTTGTAATCGGTGTATATGGAATTGCACTCATCAGCAGAAGCAGCATTGGAATCAGCGATAAAAATGTAAAAAATGCTGCTGATGATGCGTATGCACTGATATGATGTTCATTCATCTGGCGGGAAAACTCCTGCCCGATCCGATATATCTTTTTTCTCATTCATTTACCCTTTATATGTCACACTCATAAAAAAAATGTAGGATCTGTTTGTAGTCATAGCCTGCCTGTGCCATTCTTCTTGCCGCATTCTGGCTCATTCCGATTCCATGCCCGAAACCACCGCCGTACAATGTATAAGAGATCACGACCGGATCTGCCTCTGTCTTCTCCGGCAATATTCCGTCTTTCTCTTCATAAACCGGTTCGATCACAAAGAAAGAGCTTGGCAGCATGCCATTGATGCTTCCTTCTTTGCCGTAATCCGCCCCCAGCGCGATCTTTGTATTTTCGCCTGCCAGCACATAGCGGATATTCTGCTCGCCGCATACGCGGTAGCTGTCTTCTGTTCCCTCGATCAGAAGCTCTGTCATCACGCCGCCTGTTGTACGCTTTACAGCCGTAAGTCCTGTTACCATCCCAAGCTTCTCCGGCTTTTCATCCACATAGCCATTTCCTTTTTTCCGCTGGATATTGCCCGGGCTCTTTTCATAACGCGCCTGCAGATTGGCAAGCAGAAGCTCTGTGTCCAAAACCGTTTCATACCGCCATCTGTAATACGTATCCTCTTGTTCAAAGCTGTCCGCATCTGCTGTTTTGATAAATGCCGCAAAGCTGTCTTCCTCTGCCAGCTTGCTGCCCTCTGCACTTTCCTGTGCGTCAGAATCGTGTGCATCCGGATTCTGCGTATCCGACAGCATCTGCCCCTTCGCAATCTTTCTTGCCCGCAGATAACCGCCTGTTGCTGCCATTTCATCCCCGTAGGTCAGATTCCATGCAGTCAGATCCGTTCCGTATCCGCAGGACGTCGAATAAAAATATGCGGTAACAGGCTTTCCGTCTGCAAGCAGCATCTGTCCTTTTGTCTCATACACGGCTTCGCTTGTTTCCGTTGCTTCCGCTATATTATTGTATACCTGAAAAGCCGCACTGTCATCTACATGTGCCCCATAATTTTGCAGCCCCGCATGCAGCATATGCATATAGGCATAGGTTCTGGCACAGACTGCCTGCGCCTTCAACGCCTCTGCCGGATAAGAAGCAGGAATTTCACTCGGTACCACAAACCGCAGATAGTCTTCCAGTGCCAGTTCATTGACGAGCAGAAAGCCTTCGTCCGTCTTTTCTATCTCAAAATTGCCCAGATAAACAGGCGTTTTTCCGTTTCGCAGGATCGAATCCACTGTTGTTTTGGCAGAAAGTGCCTGCGGTCTTGCATAGATCCTGTTTGCTGTTTCAAAAAGTGTACTGTCCGCCGCGATCTGAAGTGCTTCTCCCGGTTCTAAGGTCTGCACTTCTTTCAATTCTCCTGTGCCATCCTCCGTAAGAAGATCCATCGCTGTATCACAATGAAGCGAAACCGTTTCATGCACCGCCCCTGCGAAATCATCTGTTTTTAAGAGTACACGGATCTGTTCCATCTCCTCCTGTTTTACCAGAAGTGCTGCTACGATTGCTCCATCATCATTTAACACAAAATCCGAAAATGCATAACCGATCGTCAGATCCGAAATCTGACAGGCTGCGGGCGTTCCAAGCAGGCTGTAGCATTGCATATCCCCGGTCGTCTGTTTGACGCCCAGCTTCTCCAGTTCGATCGCATAAGTGCCATCCGCCTGTGTTTTTACACTGATCAGCTTATCATTCAGTTTCTGTTCATATACGGTAACATCGCTGACTGTTCCGTCTGTCAGCGTGACATCTGCGATCTGTCCGCTGCCTGACAGTGCATATCCGCCAAGCGGAACGCTCCTTGACGTCTCCCCCAAAAGCAGTGTCAGTGTTTCTCCGTCATTTTCCGTAATATAACATTTGGAAAGTTCTTCTATAACAGGTTTGGGCTCCTCCGGAACAGGCTGCGGCTCCGAGCCGCCTTTGTGCCTGATCACCGAGATGAGTACTACGATCAGAACGGCAAGACTGACCACCAAAAGCGTAAGCTGCCTTTTGGCATATGTATGTTTATTTGCATGCATGTTTCTATCCTCATTCGATTCTATGATCCAAAGCAAAGAAAACAGCCCCGAAGGACTGTTTTCTTTTGTCCCCAAAATGCTTTTCCTATATTTTGACTCCTAGCATATGGCTAGGTGGGTTACCGCAGCTAACACTTCTGCCGTCCTCTGACCCGTAGGTAAGGCGTGACATCCATGCAGCAATATAGGAGTCCCGTTTAAAGTAACTGTAGGTTCAAAATAATAGGAATTAGTAAGCACCTCAGGTTATGAATAGTATACTCAAATTAAAGTCGTTTTACAACTATTTTTTCGTTGGAATTTTCAAAAGCATACGGAATGCCTGTGTCAGGATCTTTTTATTTTCCTTTTCCTCTTTATTCAGGCGCTTCATGATCGTCAGGATCTCTTTCAGATTCAGGTCACTTAATGTCTTTGCTCCCGTTTCCGTCAGTACACAGAAAAACGTTTCCACAAATTCTTCTTTTTCCTCCGCATTCATCGACAGGATAAATTCACGCAGTGTGTGATCGACCTTATAAGCGGACGCGGAAATATCATCTACCTTCACAAAAGCATTTCTCTGCAGCTGCCAGGAAAACATATCATGCTGAAAAATACCAAGCTGAGTACTTGCTACCACCTCATAGTTTTCCTCATGCTCCAACAGCATACCGATCACGGATGACTGTGGCACGATCGTCTGGATCCGCTCGCCGATCTCTCCCTGACTCATCTGGTCAATGATATCTTTTGTAAAACCGGGACCATCAAAATTATGCACCTGCAGGATCCGCTTCTGGATCTCCGGGCTTGTAAAAGCCGCCGCATAAACCGCAACGTTACCGCCTTTTGAATGTCCGCCGAGCCGGAGTTTTCCACGTTTTTTCTTTGCGATCTTCTGCAGATACGCAAGTGCCTGCAGCTGGGAAGGAACCGGTGCTTTAAAGCTCATATTAAAATCTTCCTTCCAACCGACGATCGTATCATCGGTTCCGCGATATGCAATATAATAAGAGCCGTCTCCCAGATTGACCGTAATGGCAGAAAACTGTTTTTCTTCTTCTTCATCAATCTGATTTACATAATCCGATAAGATCATATCCCTGAAGCGGGGTGTTCTTGACAGCACGTCCAGGAGCTGGAATATACTGTCCGGTACGAGCCGTCCGGCCTTGATCTTTTCATCCGCATGCAGCCTGTTAAACTGCTCCCCGGCTTCCCGGATCGTTGCTTTCTCCTTTTTCAGATCAGTTTCGATCAGCTCAAAATCAATATAGGATACTGTACTTAAGATCAGGCTGTCCACCTCGTTAAATGGATCCTGCGTCAGATCGAGGTCCCCACGCCAGTCAATATAGTCAAATATATTTGCCATATGCTTCTTCCTTTCCTGTCATATAACGGAGACGAGATACGCACTGTGAATCCCGCACTGATTAGCAGCCGTTATAAAAAATCCGCAGCACACATATCGGCTATGTGGCTGCGGACTCTTTAAAACATGTTTTAAGTGTACGTTGTATACGCGGTACAAGGTTTCATCACGGTCAGTTTTTACGAAACTCCTTGGAATACATATTAACCAAGCTACCATAAGAACCCTTTACTTACACCAATGTTATCTGCATTATGGCAGACCATGTCGTAAAAGTCAAGCTTTTTTCGTAAGCAGCGCCACCCCCGAACTGGAACCGATCCTGTCGCATCCCGCATCCAGAAAAGCCTCAAAATCTTCTCTTGTGCTGACACCACCGGCCGCCTTGATCCGGACCGCTTCTCCGATATGCTCCCTGAACAGTTTGACATCACCAAGCGTTGCACCACCGGTTCCAAATCCTGTAGAAGTCTTAATATAGTCTGCTCCTGCATTGGTCACCGCATGACACATAGCTATTTTTTCTTCTTCCGTCAGATAACAGGTCTCTACGATCACCTTTAAGATCCTGTTGCCGCATTCGGCTTTCAGTGCTATGATCTCCTGTTCAACCTTATCATAATCACCATTCTTTACATCCGAGATATTGATGACCATATCAATTTCCTGTGCACCATCCTCGATCGCCTGTCTGGTCTCTGCCAGCTTTGCCGCCGTCACACTGTATCCCAATGGGAAGCCGACTACGGTGCAGATATTCAATTTGCTGCCATATTTATCGTGCACTCTTTTGACATAACACGGTGGGATACAGACTGATGCCGTTTTATAAGTCAATGCCTCGTCACAGAGCTTATAAATATCATTCAGGGTTGCATATGGTTTCAGTTGTGTATGATCGATATGATTTAAAATTTCTTTTGTTTCCATTTGATAGCTTCCTTTCTGTGAATTGATTACAGTCTACCATAGTTTTCATGAATAATCATTGAAAAAATTGTGAATATTTTCTAAAAAGCATAGAAATTTCCGTCAATTCATGCAATAATAAGTTACAAATCTAATTTCAATAGGTTTATTCTATACTTCTTAACTTCCAATTAAGTATTGAATTATCTTAATACATTTTATCATGTACAGTTAAATGTTATAAAAAAGGAACAAGAAAGGCGGTATTCTATGGAACATAACGTATTTTCAGACATCACACCGGATATTGTCAGACTGGCTGATCTCAGCAGGCAGGCAGGAATCATCGAACAGGAACTGTTCACCAAATATGAAGTCAAACGCGGTCTGCGCGATTTAAACGGAAAAGGCGTTCTTGCAGGTCTGACTACCATTTCGGATGTACGTGCCAACAAGATCGTAAACGGAGAACAGATCCCTACACACGGTGAACTGTTTTACCGTGGTTATAATGTAAAGGATCTCGTGAAAGGGTTCACGGCAGACGGCCGTTTTGGATTTGAAGAAGTAGCTTATCTTCTTCTGTTTGACGCCCTTCCGGATGCGGAAGAACTTTCCAGATTCAAAGAGCTGCTTGGCTTTTACCGTTCTCTGCCAACCAGCTTTGTCCGTGATATCATTATGAAAGCACCGAGCCGTGATATGATGAATACGCTGGCACGAAGCGTTCTGACGCTCTATTCTTACGATGACAGAGCGGATGATACTTCCCTGGAAAATGTACTGCGCCAGAGCCTGCAGCTCATTTCCCTGTTTCCAATGCTTGCGATCTACGGCTATCAGGCATATGCACACTATCATGATGGCAAGAGCCTTTATATCCATCCGCCGATCGCAGAGCTTTCCACAGCGGAAAACATTCTGCATATTTTAAGGCCGGACAGCTCCTATACACCGCTGGAAGCAAAGATCCTGGATGTTGCACTTGTTCTGCATATGGAGCATGGCGGTGGTAACAACTCCACTTTTACCACACATGTTGTCACAAGTTCCCTGACTGATACGTATTCCGTTATCGCTGCTGCGATCGGTTCTTTAAAAGGTCCGAGACACGGTGGTGCCAATATCAAGGTTGTCCGTATGTTTGATGATATGATGCATGAAGTATCCGACTGGGAAAATGAGGATGAAGTCAAAGAATATCTGACGCGCCTGTTACATAAGGAGGCATTCGATCATGCCGGTCTGATCTATGGTCTTGGTCATGCGGTTTATTCCAAATCCGATCCAAGAGCCGTGATCTTCAAATCTTATGTAGAAAAGCTGTCCCAGGAAAAAGGACTGGAAAAGGAATTTGCACTCTACTCTCTCGTAGAACGTCTGGCACCTCAGGTTATCGAAGAAGAACGTCAGATGTACAAGGGTGTCAGCATCAACGTCGATTTCTATTCTGGCTTTGTTTATAAAATGCTTGGTCTTCCGGAGGAACTGTATACGCCGATCTTTGCCATGGCAAGAATTGTCGGCTGGTCAGCACACCGTATGGAAGAGCTTGCCAACAACGGTAAGATCATCCGTCCGGCTTACAAACCGATCCACGATGATATGACTTATGTACCGCTTGCAGACAGACCGTAATATATAATAAAGACATGCTGAAATATCTGTCATAAACAGGAAAATAAAAAGTCTTCTTTGTGAATCCCAAATGCAAAGCATTTACGGAACAAAGAAGACTTTTTATTTTCATTTTTTATTATCTACATGCCAAGGAATTTCTTAACGACATCCTTCATCTCGTCCTTCTCACATACTGTCTTGTGGAGAACTTCTGCCGAACGGATCTCTTCGATCGCCTGTGGAATATCCACACCGGAAACCTTGCACAGCTCATCGATCAGTGCAAAATCGGAAAGCTTATCGTATTTGCTGTCGATCGCATCCATAACGGAACGTGCAAACTTGTATGGGCTTGCTGTGCTGGCAATGACAGTCACCTTATCATCCCCTGTCTCTTTTACATATTTATCATACGCTGCAGCTGCCACACCTGTATGGGTATCGATCACATAACCGCAATCCTCATATAAAGATCTGATCTTTGCGAAGCACTCTGCTTCCGTTGCATAGCCGCCCCTGAAATCTGCAAGTTTTTCTTTCATAGCTGCATCGATCTCATATTTTCCGGTCTTGGAAAGGCTTTCCATAAGCGCTGCATTCTTCTCTGCATCTTCTCCGGCGATCTTGTAGATCAGTCTTTCCAGATTAGATGAGATCAGAATATCCATAGATGGAGAACTTGTCAGGATGAACTCTCTGTTTCTGTCGTAGGTTCCTGTCTGGAAGAAATCAAATAAAACTTTATTATCATTGGAAGCACAGATCAGTTTATCGATCGGAACACCCATGTTCTTTGCATAGTATGCTGCCAGGATATTACCAAAATTACCTGTCGGTACCACGACATTGATCTTCTGTCCGTCTGTGAGTTTACCCTGTCCGTATAAGGTTGCATAAGCATATACATAATACACGATCTGTGGCACAAGACGTCCGATATTGATTGAGTTAGCAGATGAGAACTGATAACCCTTTGCATCCATTTCCTTTGCAAGCTCTGTATCACCGAACAGCTTCTTCACACCTGTCTGGGCATCATCAAAATTACCGTGGATACCAACAACATGTGTATTTTTGCCCTTCTGTGTAACCATCTGCTTTTCCTGTACAGGGCTGACACCGTTTTTCGGATAGAACACGATGATCTTTGTGCCTTCTACATCAGCAAAGCCTGCAAGTGCAGCCTTTCCGGTATCACCACTTGTTGCCGTCAGGATAACGATCTCGTTCTTTACATGATTTTTCTTTGCACTGCATGTCATAAGATGTGGCAGGATCGACAACGCCATATCCTTAAATGCGATCGTTGCACCATGGAACAGTTCCAGATAATAAGCACCATCCGCATAAGCCAGCGGTGCAATGACATCCGTATCAAATTTCTTATCATATGCTTTATTGATACAGTCTTTCAGTTCTTCTTCCGTGAAGTCTGTCAGATACAGCTTCATCACTTCGTATGCAACTTCCTGATAGGTCATTTTGGACAGTTCTTTCATAGATACTTCCAGCGTGGGAATGTGATCCGGTACAAATAATCCTCCATCCTCTGCAAGTCCCTTCAGAATTGCGGAAGATGCTGTTACAGGTGTTGTATGACTTCTTGTGCTTTTGTATAATACTTCCATGCCTCTACCTCAATATCATAAGATTGAAAGTGTAAACCACTTTCTGCGCTATTATAGCATACTAATGAGGATACCGCAAGAACTGCACTTATTTATAAAATCTGTGTCCGCCATGTTCTGTCAGAAAGGTCAGTCTGTTTTCAAACCAGCCCAGTTTTTCCGGTGTTGTTTTTCCTGCCGCCACAAAATACAGTGCGCCGTTTGTTACATCTCCATCCTCCAGCGCTGCCAGCACAGCCTCTTTTGTCTGCCCGGAAATGCTGACGCTGTTATATCTGCCGTCTCCCACCGGGGAAAACTGATATTGTCCGCCGGATGACTGAAAGACAACACCGGCGATCGTATCCGGGAATTCAGGGCTGTTGACCCGGTTTAAAATAACCTCTGCCACCATCTGTTTTCCTGCTGCATCCTCACCGCCGGCTTCCGCCTGTACGATCCTGCACAGAATTTCATAGTCATCCGCACCAAGGAAAGCCTGTTCCTCTTTTTCCAATATATGCGGCTTCAGCTTCGGTACCTCTGAAGTGGATGTTACAATATTTTTCTCAATATGAAAAGCCTGTTCATAATTCTCTTCTGTCTGAAAGATACGATCAGATCTCAGTATCTGGCAGACCAGAAGCATAAGTCCGATCCCAAAGAGCAGCAAAAAAAGCACTCTGCTCTTTGTATATTTTTCATACATTTAAAATCTCCTCTCTTCCTGTCAACATTTTTGTAACAGTTGTCATGTTTTGTTCACATCTCATTCATTAGTCTATACAAGCTCTTCCGAAAATATTTCAAAAATTGTTTTTTTATCCGTTTTTTGCTATAGTTAACATATGAAAAAATTAGCCGGTGTTTATGAAACAACTAAAAAAGACGGAACTGTTTATTATCGCAGCTCCGTGACATACAAAGGACGTCATATCAGTCTCGGAAGCTTTGAAAATGCGCAGTCCGCCCATTCTGCCTATAAACAGGCTCTGTCTCTTTTAGAACCGGATTCAACGGTTCATATTGATACATTGGCACAATTTTATCTGCCCGGATCTCCGGCTTCTGAAAACAGGCAGAAAAATATCGCAAAAATCGACAGCCTGCCCTTTGAAAAAGCGGTTTGTCTGTTGAATTTCCGCGATAACCGGATTTATTTTTCTTCCCCTGTTTATTTAAAAAAGAACTTTTTTTATTATTACCTGACCCCGGAGACCACGCTCCTGTTTGATAAAGAAGATCTGTTCTTTTACAGCTCCCACCGGATCATGAAGCGTGGCGGGCATCTGTTTGTTGCTGAATACGGTATGCAGACCTCAGTCCTGTCACGCTATGGGATCCGCAGTTACGCTGTCAAAGACAGGGATTATCGTTTTTTAAACGGAAATGCAAATGATCTGCGTTACGCCAATATAGAGATCATCAATCCTTATTTTGGAGTGTTCCGGGCTGGAACACTCGGCAGCTACACCTATCAGGTAAAGATCCATATCAACGGAGATCTGCAGGCTGGTATATATAAAGACGAAAAAACAGCAGCCATTGCCTATAACAAAGCTGCTGATTTCTGCCGTCAATATGGAATTGTCAAAAACTTTCCTGTCAACTATATTGAAGGTCTGTCCGCAAGAGAATATGCCGATATCTACTCCGGCATCACGCTTCCTGCACGTTTTATGCAGTATCTTACTTCTGGGTATAATCCACAAAACTGATATCAAGTCTGGCATCTTTTACGATACCGTCTATTTTGGCATCGGAGTCATACTGCCACATCGTAAAGGTATACGGATAATCCGGTTTGTCCCCATCCTGTGACAGCCAGATATCATACTTTCCAAGCTGTGTCAGATCGATCTTACGGAGCAGCCAGTATTTGTTACCGTTTACAACCGGCATCAGACCTGCTTCCGCAATTTTGGCACAAAATGCATTGGTGATCGCCGTGATATCCGTCTTCTTTACATTGTCCACCCTGGATGTATCGTTTGTTACAGATCCAAGTCTGCATGCCACCGGATAATCGATCCCGATCATGGCAACATTATCGATCACCGTCTGCGCTTCCTGCTGTGCTTCTTCCACAGAGACCGCCTGTGATTCAAAATATACCCCCACATGCAGTCCCGCAGCTTTGGCATCTGCCATATAATCAAAACAGTTACTGTCCAGTGTTATATTTCCACTCTGATAACCGCGGTATCCGATCCTGACCATTACAAAGTCAACACCTGCATTTTTCAATGCAATAAAATCGATCATTCCTGCATTCTCATCTACATCCACACCCATAAAAGATGCTTTACTGCCGTTTGCATAATACTTCATAACAGGCTCTTCATATACGAAACCTGTATCCGCATAAGTATTTTTCGCCAGATAGGCATTGATCATGATCCACTGCTCTGTACCGTCCGGTCTGATCACCTTTGTTTTCGTTCCTCCCTGGGATAAATCTTCCTCTTTTTCTTTCTGTTCTTCTTCCTTTAACAGCTCCTGTGCGTTTTTCTCATACAAAGTGCTCTTATCCACCGTATCGGACGAAACAGGTGTATCCGACTTATACATATCCCAGAAATCAAGCTGATCGGAAGTCAGTGTGGACTCTCCCACTCCCAGTTCTTCCAGCAGCTGTTGATTTTTAGAAGCCGTATTACTTGTCAGTACATCATTTTGTGATACAGTAACCGCTGCCGGCGCTGTCTTCGGACGGTTTGCCAGAACAACCGCACAAACGATCACTGTCACCCCCAGAAGTGCCAGCACCGTGTATAAGATCGTTTTCCCGTGTTTATTTTCATATCCGTAATCTTCAAAATCATCTGTCAGTTTCATATTTTATCCTTCATCTGCATTTCCACAGTCGGTTATTCTTTATCCAGTCCAGTTTATCACACCACTCTCTATTATACAAAATAATTTTCTCATGCTATAATGTGGAAAATAATATTTTTAAACCGTACACTGCAAAACACTTTACAGTTACAATAGAAAGGATTTCCCATGCACTGTTTATTTCGTAAAAAACATCCCCATTCCACTATCTTATTTCTTTTACTTCTTTTTCTGCTGCTCCTGTCAGGCTGTGGAAGACAGCAGGAATATACCCGGTCCGGCTTTTATTTTGATACGGTGATCAGCCTGTCCGTATATGACAAGGATGCTGACCATGCAAAAGAGGCTCTGGACGGTGCCTTGCAGCTTTGCGAAACCTATGATGATCTGCTGAACGAATCCAAAGAGGGCAGCGATATTTACCGGATCAACCATGCACAGGGTGACTATACGACTGTATCTTCCGAAACCGTTTCTCTGCT
>DJNY01000039.1 GCA_002441865.1 Lachnospiraceae bacterium UBA6452
TATGAAAAAATATGTATGTGAAGTTTGCGGCTATGTGTATGATCCGGCTGTTGGTGATCCGGATAATGGGGTTGCACCTGGAACAGCGTTTGAAGATTTACCAGATGACTGGGTATGCCCACTTTGCAGCGTGGGAAAAGATCAATTTGTGCCAGAAGAGGAATAAGGAGGCAGCATTATGATGGAAAGACTCAGAGCGATGCGTGAACCACTTAAATACGTTTAGGGAAGAGATGCACTTTTTTCAGTTTCAGAAAGAAATGGGATACATGGGACATAGATGGTTGTTCATTTGTTCCAGAAGCGGATATCATGCATGTCATGAAAAATTTGAAAAAAGTTTTATTTCTTCCAATGATTACAGAAAGTATGAAATCTTTGGTGGAATTTCCAGCCACAGTGAGATTAATAAAATGAAGTCCATCGTAGCGGAAGAAAACATAGATACGGTTGTAGGTGTAGGGGGAGGAAGTGCGGTAGATACAGCAAAAGCAACTGCTTTCTACACTGGAAAACATGTTGTTATCGTTCCTACTGTAGCAGCAACGGATGCACCATGTACGGACCTTTCCATTATTTATAATGATGACCACAGCTTTGATAAATATCTTTTTTATCCGATAAATCCCGATGCAGTTATGGTTGATACAAAGGTAATAGCCAACGCACCTGTTAAATTCCTTATTGCAGGAATGGGAGATGCTTTGGGAACCTATTTTGAGGGACGTGCATCTTTGAGAACTGAATCGGCCAGCCTGGAAGGAACAGGTATTACGCGGGCAGGAATGGCTCTTGCCAGATTATGTTACGATACACTCCGGCAATATGGCAGACAGGCACTGGAAGCCTGTAAGGTTCATGCAGTAACACCGGCATTGGAATATGTTATAGAAGCAAATGTGTATTTGTCTGGAGTAGGAGCAGATAACGTAAACTGTGCAGCACCGCATTCATTTTATAATGGGGTTACTGCCATGGGGATAAAGCCGGCGGATCATGGCTGCTGCGTTGCATTTGGTACGCTGGTTCAGCTTGTGCTGGAGGGTGCACCAAAAGAAGAATTTGAAGAAGTACAGAATTTCTGTGTGGAAGTTGGACTTCCAATAACACTTGAGGAGATAGGTGTGACAACGACAGACCAGGTAAAAATGATTGCACAGAAAGCCTGTGTGCCATGGGAAACAATACATAACCTTGCAGGTGATGTACAGCCGGTTGAATTGTATGATGCGATTATGCAGGCAGATGCAATGGGAAAACTGATACTGGGAAAATAAATCAGGAAATATGCAAGCAGCTGTATGTTAATGATGAAATAAGACTATCGGATTGAAAATGCAAAAAACTGGAAGATGAATGAGGTGTTAAGCCTCATTCATCCAGAGAGAATGTATCATGTGGTGTATTGCATTCTTTTCGATTTAATTGTAACAAATCAGGTTTGATAGTTTGGGTGTTCAGTAAAGTCGTAAGATTCTGTTGAATGATTCCAAGTGTTTTCTGTTTTTTCTGCAATTCTTGTTTCTCACGGACAGTAGCAGCCTGTTCTGACTCAAGGCTTTCAATCCTCTTCTGGATTTTTTCAGAGCTTGGGATTCTGGTAATGCCCAGATCCTGAAGCTCTTTTTTTAAAGAATCATGGAGCTGGTATTCTGCCTGATACCTGGATCGGTATGCTTTTTGATTCTTGGCAGATTTGCAATCTTCAATTACTTTGCGACAGAGACGATAAGAATCGCAGTGCTTTTGGATGAGTTTTTGCGTACCCAGTTCTGCGCTGATTTCTTTAATCCGCTGATCTACCGCTTTAATAGAATTTTCCACATCGGAAATATGCTGCTGGAAGTCTTCATAGTTCAGCAGATTATTTTCGGAAAGATAATTGAAGGTGCGGGCGGCTTCTTTCAGATTATTGAGTTTTGCTCATCGCTCAAATCCTTCCCGGTTGCCGGTAGTGACATACGTGGAGATATTGATATAGAGGCGTACTTCTCTGGACAGATGTTTTGGCGCTTTGATCTTATAGCGATTTTTCTCCAGACGGGTACGGACGTTTTCTTCTGTATAATAACTTCCCAGCGATTTCATATAAGTGAAATTTTTCTGTTTTGATGCACGGAAAGAAAGATGTTTCCCCTGCCGGACTTCATATCCAGCCAGCTGCATTTTTTGCAAAAATTCATCATAATTGACAGAAGACCAGATAGCCTTATCTACAGCAACACGCAGTTTGGCTTTCCAGCTGGTTCCGCGATGATATTCCATATTTTCTTTATAACTTTTCCCTTTTTCTTCTGTCGGCATACTGGTGGCAAGTCCATTTTCCTGACAGATGCGATTGCTGATCCGACAGATTTTATGATAGCTGCGTTTATTGGAAACGTATTTGTGATGGTCAACGAAGCTGGCAGCATTAAAGATGATATGGTTGTGAATATGATTTTTATCAACATGAGTGCTGATTACGTATTCATATTTTCCTTTCAACACTTCGTCTGCAAATTGCTGCCCCAGCCGATGAGCGGTTTCTGCATCTACTTCGCCAGGCTTGAACGACTGGATCAGATGAAATGCCAGATTATTGCCTTTATCTATTCCGTCTTTTTTTGTGATTTCCCGTGTCATGGCAAATTCCAGATCAGCTGTTTTCGGGGAACAGCCAAAACTAGAAACCAGCAGTTTTTCATCAGTCTTATCTGGATTGGTAATGTAGTCCAGAGCTTTCTTGTCTGTTACTTTAATGGGGAAGATCTTAATATACGCCATATCTCTTTCACCATCTCTTTCAGTTCTTTCATTTCTTCCGGATACAGATCTCCGGTGGTATTCACTTTCTTTGCAATCTGGTTGATATTTACACCAATCTTGTGCATTTCCTCATACTGTTTCTTTAGGGGAGTTGTGTCGGTATTGACGATATAACCGTCGATTGCCATTTTACGCAGATAAGCTCCCATGTTCTTGGTTTTGGATTCGATCATCTTTCTGCGTATCAACTTCCGTTCTTCCTCTGTGACATAAAAATGGATTTCTTAGAAGCCTTGGCATCCGTGCAGCAGATCTTGTGTTAGATGATATTCCCGTGCAGCTGGATTTGTTTGGGAATCAGGAGAAAAAGGAAAAGTTAGAAAAGCTGGATCGTACTGTAGATGGAATCAGACGACGGTTTGGATATTTCAGTATACAGCGAGCGGCAATGTATCAGGATAAAGTCTTATCCCACTTAGACGCTGGTACGCACACGGTCCATCCACACAGTTATTTTCACGGGTAATTGGAGGGATAGATTTGAAAAAACTTTAACCAGAAAACAGAAAGAAAGTTATCAGTGTATTTTGCGATATACCAATGAACATGGGTATCCACCGACAGTACGGGAGTTTGGAAAATTGATCGGCGTGAAATCAACATCGTCAGCATTTTCCAGGATCAAGCAGTTGGAGCAAAATGGATATACCCGCAGAATTCCGGCATCGCCAAGAGCAATCGAGATTTTATAGTGAGGTGTCGGCATGAACAAAGTATATGTAGATGTAGTGGCAGAGTTCCGGAAGGACGGACAGCTGGTTCCCATATTTTTTACATGGGAAGATGGACGAAAATATAGCATTGATAGAATTTTGAAGATTGAGCGATGTGCCAGCAGAAAGGCAGGCGGTTTAGGAATGATGTACACCTGTATGATACAGGGACAGGAAAGCCATTTATTTTATGAAGTGGATAAATGGTTCATGGAGAGAAAAACAGCATAAGGAGAGAACAGTATAGAGAAAATTATTTTGATTATTAACCGGCAGAGGTAGTCACTTTCCCTTTATATCCCTGCAGGTCTTACATAAGAAGATGGATTCCGGTCAGCAAAGACAGCTCCCACAATGTCTTTTGGTTATCCGCTTCTGCAAGTTGTAGTGAGTAATTGCTTTCCATCAAAATCATGGGGAAAGCGAACTGGTCTGAAAGACCGCCAGTTAGTGTGATTATGATAAGGAGAAAAAGAAACTGATGACAGACAGAGATTATGCAATTAAATCAATGAAAGAAATTACCTTCCAGATGGCAAGCCATGCACAGGATTATCTGGAAGTTACAATTGAAAGACATTATACTGATATCAAAGAACTGATGACAAACTACCAGAAGCTAATTTTGGAAAACCAGATTGTATTGGAAGAACTGGATATGGGGTGCCAGGAGAAAATCAATGAAGATATGGCATATGCACTGAGTTACCTGAGCATTTATAATAATCAGCTGAATGTGCCAAAGATGCACCGGGAGATGAAGAACCTGATGATTATTTACGGATTGTCTGACATGATCTATCGGGGAATGACTTTGGTGAAGTTTTATGCTCCAAATGGTGTGACACTCAGTGAAATTCTTCATTCCTGTTTTTGCAGCCATTACAATAAGACGGATGTGGAAGTACAGCAGGAACTGGGAATAGGCAGGACATCTTTTTATAAGATGAAGAAGCAGGCCCTTGGCTATCTGGGATTTTACTTTTATGAGATTGTGGTACCGCAGGCAAAAGATAAGAGATTCAAGCCGTCATTGGGCGTCGAGGAAGAGTAGGTGAGAAATATGAGATATGAAGATTCGATGAAAGGTGTAGCTGATCAGATAATCAGAGAGCAGCAGCGAGCCAGAAAAATAAAAGACAATCCAGAAGAGTTTCATTTGCATGATGAATATGCAACTTTGATTTTCTTCCGATTTATCTGTAAAAATATCGGTAACTTGGGAAATGCAGAAATTGAAAAGATGATTAGCCGGTTGAAAAGCATGGATCATAAAGCAGCGGAGAATCATGTGAAAGGTGCTGTCTGGGCATTTGATTACGACAAAATGTTTTGTGTGCTTATGGAAAATGAGATATGCAGGAAAGTGTGCGAAAAGAACAAATACAGTAGTTGGATGCAGTTGGTTGGAAATTATTGCTTTTAAGTGGTCTGGCGAAAAATAGTGGCTTGTGAAAAGCCGGTTTTGATGATAAGATGAAATTGGGATAGATTACATTTATGAATCAATCCTGACATTAGCAAAGAATGGAGGCGAGAGCGGACGTGGCGAAAGAAGAAAGCATGAAAACAGAAGAATTGGAAACACGTTACGAAAGATACAAGGGTATCTTAAAAGACCTTACCATCATGAGCGATGTGTTTATGCGGAATGTATTTAAGAAACGGGAATGCACGGAATATGTTCTGCAGGTAATTATGGATAAAAAGGATCTGAAAGTGATTGATCAGGTTCTTCAGAAGGACTATAAGAATTTACAGGGACGTTCGGCTATTCTGGACTGCGTTGCCAGAGACTCTGAAGGCAAGCAGATGGATGTAGAAATCCAACAGGATAATGAAGGAGCATCTCCCAAAAGGGCAAGGTATCATAGTGGTTTGATGGATATGAACACATTAAATCCGGGACAGGATTTTGATGAACTCCCAGAAAGCTATGTGATCTTTGTCACGAGAGATGATGCACTTGGCTATGGACTTCCGATTTATCATGTTGACAGGAAAATCGAAGAAGTCAGTGAGAATTTCAAAGATGAAGCTCATATTATCTATGTAAATTCTAAGAAACAAGAGGATACAGAATTAGGCAGACTGATGCATGATCTGCACTGTAAAAATGCAGAAGATATGCACAGTAAGATACTTGCTGACAGAGTATACGAATTGAAGGAAACACAGAAAGGGGTGGAATTCATGTGCCGTGAGATGGAACAGATTTACAGTGAAGGTATTGAAAGCGGTGAAATGCAAAAAGCAAAAGAAACAACGATTGCCCTTGCTGAGATGGGTTTACCTGCCGATAAGATTGCTAAAGCCGTTAAGATTGGTGTTGATATCGTACAGAAATGGATTGACGAGAGCATGAGTGTTGCACATTAACAAATGATAAATTTTAATGGAGCTGCCAGGATATGTAATTCCTCTGGTGGCTTCTTTTTGTATGTTGCATGTATAAAAATATAAACTAGTTCTTTAGAACTATAACTTGATTTGCGGATTCTGTATCTTTCAATTATCCATCAGTATACTAATTTTAGACTGAATTATCGTTCTGAAGGAGGTGCTACGATGGATTTAAAAGCGGTTGGTCAGCGAATCAAAGCAGAAAGAGAAGCAAAAAATCTCACACAGGAAGAACTGGCGGCGCTGGTAAATTTAAGTACAACACATGTCAGTGTGATAGAAAGAGGACTGAAAGTAACAAAATTGGATACCTTTGTAGCAATCGCCAATGCACTGGATGTATCGGCAGATGCACTGCTGATAGATGTTGTAACACATTCTGTCGAGAGTGTTTCCAATGAGTTGTCTGATATGATAGGAAAATTGCCAAAGGACGAACAGAAAAGAATTTTGAATGCGGTCAGAGCTTTGGTAGACTAATGAAATAAGTATTGAAATCGAAGGGCATTAAGCTCTTCTTTTTTTTGCCATTTTTATGGATTCGTTTGTGAAAGTATCTTTTTTCATAGTGAGAATCATGTTATAGTAGTTCTGAAGAACTATAAATAATTCTTTAAAACCGGAGGCGGGTAAATGAGAGAAAAAACTATTTATGAGAAAATTGCAGAAAAGTACAACACAACACCAGAAGAGGTGCGTCGGGAAATGCAGATAGCGATTGATGCTGGATTTGATGATCCAGATCCGGCTGTACAGGCAGAATGGAAGAAGGTAACTCTTAAAGGAGACAGACCTACACCGGAAGAAGTAATCAATTATGCAGTAAAACAATTAAAAGGAAATTGATGGAAATATGAAAAAGAAGATAAGCTTGTCATTGTTGTAGATATGTGGCTGACTGGTTTTGATGTGCCGGAGCTTGACACAATTTATATTGATAAACCTATTCAGCAGCATACCCTTATTCAGACGATTTCCCGTGTAAATCGTGTATAAATGCTATTCAGTTGCCGAATACGAAAATCAAGATACTTCAAAGGCTTCTTTCTCAGGCAATCGACGAGTTCAAGAAAGTCAACAAGATTATGGGTGTGGAATTTGCAGATAGACTCAAAAAAGTTGTTGAAGAGTATAACAACCGTCGTCGTGATGAAGCGTATGCCAATGAAGTCCTTGATGACGTTGCGGAGCAGCTTGCACAGTTGCTGTCTGAGCTGAAAACAGAAAAGAACTCATTTAAGGATATGGGCATAGATTATGAAGAAAAGGCTTTCTATGATATTTTGAAAGCAGTTGCCAAGAAGTATGAGTTTGAATATCCGGACGATAAAATGAT
>DJNY01000217.1:0-19332 GCA_002441865.1 Lachnospiraceae bacterium UBA6452
CAGAAACATCATTTAAAGATTTCTGCAGCTTCTGGAGTGCTTTCAGCATCTGGTCAGAACCGCTTGTCAAAGTACCGCTCTGCTTATTTAAACTGTTCAGCCCTTCCTGCATGGCTGTAACACCCTGACTGAATGTGCTGATGCCCTGATCCAGACTGGAGACACCACTGTATAAGTCTTCTGTTCCGTCTTTGAGTTTTTTCTGATTCTCTTTTACTTCTTCTGTACCGTCAGACAACTCTGTTGCCCCATCGGAAAGCTTTGCCGTAGCATCCATGATCTGCTCTACCTTATCTGTCTGTTCACTTTCATCAATATCCACATCCAGATTCAATTTGATACCATTGATCGCCGGTGCATCCATTTCAAAATCTTTTACATCCGCTTCAATCGTTGCGTCGAGTCCCTTACCCGGTAAGGCAGTATAACTGATCTGTTTATCCACACCGACATTTGCAAGGGTTGCACCCTCTGCTGTAATATTGCTGCAACGCTCTGTATCCAATAAGAAGGTTGCCTGCAGCGCATATTCTTCATAATAGTTATGCTTGCATGCCTTATTTTCACTGATCACGATATGCATGCGGAGTTTTCCGCTCTGTCCGGCAAGTTCCTCTGCGGTAACTTCTTTGCCATCCAGCTCATAGGTAAGTACAATATTCCACGGGATCTGGGCATCCTCCATCGTTCCCTGATAATATACTTGTTCCTTGTCTGTTTCAAAAGTTACCTTGTCACCGTCAAGCATGATCGGATCTGTGGAGGTCAGCATCTTAACACTGCTGTAATCGCCGTAATCTGTTATATTCCCGCTTCCGCAGATATTTACCACATTGACAGAATCTACAGCGCCCTGTGCATCTGTGATGATATATACGACTTCTTCCTTCTGTTTTTCCGTTCCTTCTGCCAGAACTGCCTGCCCCATGACCGTTCCTGTCAGGAGCGTGACCGCCATGGCACCTGCCATACAGCGCATAACATGTTTTTTACTATGTGTCAAATTTCTTTTTTTATTCTCTTCTCTATTGATATGATGCATAATCTTTTCTCCTACTATCTTTCTGCTATATAATCCGTCTGTAAAATCCACCTGTTTCCTTGTTACAGCCCTGCTGTCTTCTGCTTTCTCTTTTTGATAAAAACACCGTCAAGCAGATATAAAAGCCCCGGCAGAACAAATAATACGATCACTAAAGAGCACAATGTTCCTTTTCCGAGGAAATATCCAAGCTGGGACAACAGCCCATGTGTGGAAATCTTTCCAAGCAGAAAACCGACTACCGTTAATACACTGCCTGATGTCAGGATGGAAACGGTAACTGCCTGCACCGTCTGTACAATGGCATCCTTCTTTCCATACGTTTCCCGGAATTCTTTATACCGCTCCGTAAACAGGATTGCATAATCCACAGTCGCACCAAGCTGTACCGAGCTGATGATCAGGTACGCAATATAGAAGATCGTCTGATCGGTAAAATACGGGATTGATAAGTTGATCCAGATTGCTGTTTCAATACTTAGTACAAGGATCACTGGAAGTGTGATCGATTTCAGTGTCAGGATCAGAACAAGCAATACCGCTCCGATTGCGATCAGATTTACCTTTGTCATATCAGCAGTGACCGTATCCATCAGATCATAGGTGGAAACACCCTGTCCTGCCAGATACCACTCTCCCGGATAATGTTTCTCCGCAATAGATCTGATATTTTTCACAAGTGCGAAAGTTTCCTGTCCTTCGTAAGCTGCATCTACCGAAATGACCATTCTTGTATAATGATCGGAGCAGAGTTTTTCATAAGTTGCCTGATCCAGATAGCTTTCCGGGATTTCCATACCGACTGTATCTACATAAGAAATAATGCTGCTGACTTCAGGCAGCTTATGCAGTTCATCGGAAAGTGTTTTCTGCAAGGCTTTATCTTCCTTTGGTACAAGCAGTACATAAGTGTCCTGTTTTCCAAAAATATCCTCGATTGCCTCTGTATCCGCACCAAGCTGTGTATTTGGTCCGAAGAGCTTTGATGCGCCATAATAGAAGCTGTTGGAATTAGATGCCAGATAAGCCGGTACGATCAAAACAGTAAAACAGATCACACAGGGAAGCATCAGCTTCTGTACCGCTTTACCCAATTTATGGAAGGACGGCATAAACTCTTTATGCTTCAGCTTATCTTCCAGCTTATAGGTCAGAAGGATCAGGGAAGGCATAAATACAAAGACTACAATCAGACTGATCGCAATTCCTTTTGCCAGTGCCCTGCCCAGATCCGGTCCGATCCTAAACTGCATGATACACAGCGCCAGGAAACCGATAACGGTTGTCAGACCACTGGACAATATGGAAGAAACAGACATACTGAGTGCATCTGTCATTGCTTCCTTTGCGTCCGGCTGATTCTGTCTGCATTCTGTGAAACGATGCAGCAAAAATACCGAATAATCAAGTGATACCGCAAGCTGCAGGATATTACCCGCCGCATTTGTCACAAAGGAGATTTCTCCGAAGATCAGGTTCGTTCCCGCATTGATCAGTATTGCAACACCAAGTCCTGCCATGACCAGAAATGCATCCAGCCAGGAGGTTGTTGTCAGAAGCAGCACAACTATAACAAATACAACCGCAATCGTTGCTATCTTCGCGACTTCCGATACGGTACTCTGTGTTGCGACCGCAGTGGATACCACACTTCCTGTCATCGCATTATCGTCACCGATCAGATCCCGGATCGCATTGACTGCAGCGATCTGCTTTTCTTCCTCTATCGTAACGGAAAACAACGCGTTTCCATCCTTATAATAAGTTTCAACCGTGTCGGTATCCTGCATGGCAAGCGGCTCTTCCACAGAAACCGCATCATCCAGCCAGGTCACATCCGTCACCCCGTCTATCGCCAGAATTTCCTGTTTCATGAGTAGAGCCTGCGGAATTGTCACATCCCGTATCATCACTCTTGCATTTGGAATCCCTCCGTCAAATTCCTCCTCCATCAGATCCAGTGCCGTCGTACTCGCACTGCTTTCCGGCAGATAATCGTTCATATCATAATCGACTTTGATCCATTGCTGACAAAAAGCACAAATGATGGCAGCGATCACAAAAATGATCACGATCTGCTTCGGATGATCTACGATCGGTTTGAAAAATTTCTTCACTTTGTTCACCCTTTCCTTTTTACCTCTTTTCACTTAACGATTATAAAAATCCTGTTCCTTTTTTCTATGGACAATTCATACCCGGTTGAGTAATTTAGGACAGTTGTCCTGTATTTGATGGTCAAATGTGGTACAAATGTGGTTTTCATTTTCCATGCGATCGTTATAATATGAAATAAGAAATGTAAGGAGGCATGCTGATATGACCCATGAAGAAACTTCCATGCGTACAAAAAAGGCCCTGTGCCAGTCCCTGAAGGAACTGATGAAGCACAAGCCCTTTTCCAAGATCACGGTCAGCGAACTGATCCGCAACTGCAATGTAAATCGAAAGACCTTTTATTATCATTTTGAAGATATTTACGGTCTGCTCAAGTGGATGCTCGAGCAGGAAGCCGTTGAAGTCGTCAAACAATTTGATCTGCTCAACAACTATGAAGATGCCTTTTTGTTCGTCATTGATTACGTGGAACAAAATTCCTTTTTCTTAAACTGTATTTATGACTCCGTTGGCAGGGATGAGCTCAAAAAACGTTTCTTTTATCATGACTTTGTCGGTATCGTAGAAACAATCATACGCAATACCGAACGCAAGCTCTCCCTGGTCATCGACAATGACTTCCGACATTTTTTATGCAATCTCTATACTGAGGGTATTGTCGGAATCACCATTGATCTGTTCCAGCATCCGGAATTATATGATAAAGAAAAACTGACTTCTTATTTATCTGTCATGATCAGCTCTTCCATTCCTGCTGTTCTTGCTGCAAAGGGGACACCTGCGTCACACATTTCCATAAAGTAAGCATGCACGCGGTTGTCCTCCGTTACCTCCGGATGGAAGGAAAGTCCGAGCTGCTTCTGATATCTGACTGCTACGATTCTGCTTTTTCTTTCCTGCGGTTAAACAGAAACATGATGACCGATGCCCCGATAATGATCACGTAACCGATCACACTAAACACCGTCGGCATCTCATGCAGGATGAAAATACCAAGGAGCGAAGAAAAAACGATCTGCATATAGTCAAATACAGATATTTCCTTTGCAGGTGCGTGTGTATACGCCGCCGTAATGGAAAACTGTCCACCGGCTGCTGCAAGTCCCGCCATCATCAGACACAGAAACTGCTGCATGCTCATCGGTGTATAGGCAAAGAGCAGATACGGTGCTGTCACCAGCACGGAAAACAGCGAAAAAGCAAATACAATGACCGGTCCTTTTACGCCATGTCCGCCCAAAATTCTTACCATCGTATAGGCAATACCTGCTCCAAGACCACCCAGCAGACCGATCAGCGCAGGGATCGTTACCATGGAGTCAAAGCCCGGGCGCAGGATAAACAATGCTCCGATAAATGCCGCCAGGACACAGACTGCCTGATACGGCGCCACCTTCTCTTTCAGCAGAAAATAAGAAGCAATGATGGCAAAAAACGGAGACATCTTGTTCAGCATGTTTGCATCCGCTATATGCAGATGGTCGATTGCATAAAAGTTACAGATCAGCCCTGCTGTTCCGCAGAAAACACGCAAAAACAAATAAATCCAGTCCTCACGCGGTACCTTCAGGGAAATATGATTTTTCCATAAAATACCGCCAGCAAACAAAAGCGCGACAAAGTTTCGGAAAAATGCCTTTTGCATAGGCGGCAGATCACCGGACAGCCTGACAAACAAACTCATCAGTGCAAAACAGAATGCTGCCAGTGTAATATAAAATATACCCTTGTTTCTTTCCTTCATTAACGTTCCAGTCCTTTATAACTTGTCTGGTATCCATGATTTTCTTCCGGGCGCAGATCATTTGGATACATCGTATCAGCATAGATATCGGTCTGCAGCTGCTTCACGATCTGAAATACATGCTGATAATCTGAGATATCACATATATTAAAGCCCTTATGTGCATGCCCGCTGCTGCCCGTATTAGCACCCGTATGCTCACATAACAGTTGCACATCACCAACGCCCAGCATCTGATCAAAGATGCCTCTATGAATATTAATATGCGACAGATCTGTAAAAGGTTTCATTTCATAAGTAAAAGTAAAGACACCACCGGATATATAAACACCTTTATCTGTCACAATATATTCTGTATGCTTATGTTTCAGGACAGAGCTTAAAACACCGAACAGATAAATCCATACAGGCATCATATGCAGGAACATTCCACCGATTATGACTGCTTTTCCCACATTACCTCCTGTTATCTCACCTGTGTCAAGTCCCCAGTCGCCAACGATCATGCTGATAACTACAATATCAAAAAGTCCCCAGATCAGTGCAATAGGCAGCATTGAATTAAAAATGCTTTCCAGAATAAAGCAGCTTTTTTTCGGTCTTCCCCTCCATACAATTCTTTCATCCGTTCCGACCATCTGTTCCAAATCTGATTTTCCCATAAAACTTCTCCTTTTACTTGTGTATTTATTCCGTTTTTTTGATTTACGATCTGTCTTATCCCTACATACGATTTTCATCTTCAGCTCCATGCAGGATCTGATCTCTCTTGCTGCCAAGCAGCTTTATAAAGCAGCCTAAAATATATCCCACCAGAACAGCTGCGATCACTGTTCCAATGCCGACACTGCCCAGTCCATGGATCAGTAACAGACAGGTAACTGCCGAAATGGTCACCATAGAGCAATCAAACGCAATCTTTACCTTTGAAAATGCAATGCCCGTTACCTGCGATACCGCCTGCATTGCTCCTTCTCCCGCAAGCGGAATGAGATCTGCCGGCAGATATAAAAAGATGCCGAATGCAATAAGTGCTGCACTTAACAGCATCATAAGCAGCCTTACCATGATATGATTTGGCGTCGGCAGAAATGTCATCAGGTAATTACAAAAGGTTGTAAAATAGCCAAAGATCACGCCCACCAGTACCTGTAATAACTGGATTGGCCGAAACCGCTTCCGCAGCAGCAGGATCTGTAATACCACCAGTCCTGCATGAAACAGGATCGTTGCCTTTCCCATTTCAATCCCCCATACACAGGTCATTGTATACGGAATGGAACTGACCGGTGAAACACCCAGATTCGACTTCACCGATACGGCAATCCCTGCCGTCATAATAAATAACCCGATCAGATACATGGGCACTCTGACTTTTAAATTTTTCATTTCTTTAACCCTTCTTTTCTGTCTGCATTTTCCGTCTCCTCGTCCTCTACATCCTGCTCCGCAATTCCCAGAAAGCAACTGCGCTCGCCGCAGCCACATTTAAGGAATCCACACCATGCTGCATGGGGATCCGCACAGTATAATCACACGCTGCGATCGTCCTGTCCAGCAAGCCTTCTCCTTCTGTACCAAGCACAACTGCCAGCTTTTCTTCCCTGCGCAGTGCTTCCTCTTCTATGCTGACAGAATCGTCCGAAAGAGCAAGTGCCGCTGTCCGGAATCCAAGTTTATGCAGCTTTTCTACACCGGTGCTTTCCCAGTCTGCATCCGCAAATGTCCATGGAACCTGAAATACCGTTCCCATACTGACACGGATCGCCCGCCGGTACAACGGATCAGAACACGCTCTTGTCAGAAGCACCGCATCCATGCCAAGCGCCGCTGCCGAACGGAAGATCGCACCTACATTGGTCGGATTCACAACATTTTCCAGAACAGCGATCCGCTTTGCACCTTTGCAGACCTCTTCCATAGAGGTCAATGGCTTTCTGTACATGGCACAAAGCATTCCTCTGGTTAACATAAATCCTGTTAATTGCGTTAATACCGCAAACTCGGCTGTATAGATTGGAATATCCGCACAGCATTCCAGAAGCTCTCTTGTTTCCCGGTTTGTCTGTGCTAATTTTTTCTCCACCAGAAAACTGATGGGCTGATAGCCTGCCTGAAGCGCCCGCTGTATCACTTTCGGGCTTTCTGCGATGAACATTCCCTTTTCAGGCTCAGCTCTGTTTAAAAGCTGTCCTTCCGATATTCTGGCATATACATCAAGTGCCGGATCCTGAAAATCCGTTATATCAATCAGCTGCATTTCTTTCCTCTCTGCGCAATAAATAATCCCTGCCGGTAAGCAAGGATTATTGTAGCAATTTTTACAATAAAATGCAAAATAAACATTTTATTTTCTATTTCACTATTCTGCAGCAGTTATTCAGAAGCAACAGGCAGCCCCAAAAATACATTTTATTTCTGATATTTTTTTACTGCAAAATGCCACGGATCCGATCCAGTGCCTCCTGCAGAACCGCTCTCGGACATGCCACATTGATACGCTCAAACCCTTCTCCCGTTTTACCGAAGATCTTCCCGCTGTCCAGCCAGAGCCTGGCTTCATAAATGATCTTGTGATCCAGCTCTTCTACGGTAAGCCCTGTCTGCCTGAAATCAAGCCAGATCAGATAGGTTCCCTGCGTATCGATCATACGGACGCCCGGCAGATTTTCTTCTACATATGCCCTGGCAAAAGCAATATTCTCTCTGACATAGGTCTTCATCGCGGTATACCATTCATCTCCATGTGCATATGCCGCCTCTGTCGCCACCAGTCCCAGCACACTGAGCTGGCTGATCCCTGCCCCATCCATCTCCTTGCGGAATTTCCGGCGTAGTGTCTGATTTGGGATAAAAATATTGGAGATCAGCATACTTGCCAGATTAAAGGTCTTACTTGGTGAGGTGCAGGTAACGGAAATGTCTGCAAACTCCTTCTTGATATTTGCAAATACGGTATGTGTTCCTTCCCAGATAAAGTCATTGTGGATCTCATCACTGACAACTGTTACCCCATGCTTCACACAGATATCCCCGATCTTTTCCAGTTCTTCTCTTGTCCAGACTCTGCCCACCGGATTATGTGGGCTGCATAACAGAAACAGCTTGATCCCATTTGCAATGATCTTCTGCTCAAAATCCGCAAAATCTATCTTGTAGGTTCCATCCTCAGCAAGCACCAGATCGTTGCTGACAACCTCTCTGCCATTGTCAGTGATCACCTCGGAAAACGGATAATATACCGGCTGCTGCAGAAGTACTTTATCTCCCGGATCGGTATATGCTTTTACAGCCATGGCAAGTGCAAATACAACCCCCGGTGTTTTAATAAGCCATCTTTCCTGTGGTTCCCAGTCATGATGTCTTACCATCCAGTCTCTGATGATCTCAAAATATGGTGTCTGCACCTCACTGTATCCAAAGATGCCTTCTTTGACACGCTCTGTCAGCGCATCCTCTATATAGGACGATGTCTCGAAATCCATATCCGCCACCCAGAGCGGCAATACATCTTCCGGCATACCACGTTTTACGGCAAAATCATATTTTAAACATCTTGTATTTTTTCTGTTAATGATCCGGTCAAAATCCAAATTTCTCTCTGCCATGTTTTGTCTCCTGTTTTCTTCTCTTTTTCATTCCGTATCTGCCAACTGTTGTTATGCTCTTTTCGTGCACTGTATTTGGCTTCTGCTTCTGAATTCCCATTTTCCATGCACTGTTACCAGTTCCTGCTTTTATGTGCCAGCACTTTTTATTCATTTTTAGCTGCTTTTTATATATTTTCTTTCTAAATTATCATGAGTTTCCTTACTTTTCATCCATATTTTGGTGTTTCACTGATTTTATATGAACTGTACTTTAGAGTATTTCAGAGACTTCGTCCAAAGTAGACAATGTTGAGCTTTATGTATGAAAATTAGCAACTATATTGATTCACATAGCTGTCAAATCTATCTTGATCATGAAATATTTCGTCCATTTTATGAAATAATTTGCCAAAAAGATGAATTCTTTAGTCACATCATAAATTTGCTTCGTCCCAATTTAGAAATAATGTTCCAAAAGACGAATTTTCCAAAAAAGCGGGAGAATTTTACCACAATATAACCATTACTATCCTCCCGCCAGTTGCTCTAGAGCAGCAAAATTCTGCAAACATCTGCCTGTATCAATTATATAATCAGCTAAGCTCTGCAAACACCTGCGTCAGCTCTGCGATCAGATCCTGGGCATCTTCGATACCAACGGAAAGCCGCAGCGTACAATCTGTAATGCCGTTCCTCTCTCTGATCTCCTGCGGCACATCTGCGTGCGTCTGCGTTGTCGGATAAGTCAAAAGTGTTTCCACGCCGCCCAGACTTTCCGCAAATTTGATCATACGTACTTTTTCAAGGATTTCAAATGCATGCTCTTTGCTATCCACATAAAATGTCAGCATAGAGCCAAAGCCTCTTGCCTGTTTTTTCATGATCTCATATCCCGGATGCTCAGGCAGTCCCGGATAGATGACCTTTGTCACAGCAGGCTGCGTTTTCAGCCAGTTTGCGATCTCAAGTGCGTTTTTCTGTGCCCGCTCCATACGGATGCCCAGTGTTTTGATGCCACGCAGGATCAGCCAGCTGTCAAACGGTGCCAGTCCCGCACCTGTCGTTTTGATCAGGAAACGAAGCCGTTCACTGACTTCTTCCCTGTTCGTCACAAGAAAGCCTGCCAGTGTATCATTGTGTCCGCCTAAAAACTTTGTTCCGCTGTGTACCACAATATCTGCGCCCAGAGTCAATGGATTCTGGAAATACGGTGACAAAAATGTGTTGTCCACGATCAACAGAAGATTGTGTCTTTTTGCAATTTCGGAAAGCTTTCTGATGTCCGCTACATTCATCATCGGATTGGTCGGTGTTTCGATGTAAATTGCCTTAGTCTCTTCTTTTACAAAGCTTTCAATATCATCCTGATAGCTATCCACTGCCGAAAATGTGATTCCGTTTTTCCGGGATACATTGCGAAACAGCCGGATGCTTCCGCCGTACAGATCACTGTCCACGATCAGATGATCGCCCGGCTTGAAAAGTTCCATCAAAAGAGTGATCGCTGCCATTCCGGTAGAAAGTGCAAGTGCATCACAGCCCTGCTCCAGAGAAGCCACAATCTTTTCCAGATGCTCCTTCGTTGGATTCTGCAGTCTGCTGTAATCAAAACCTGTGCTCTGTCCTACACCCGGATGTGCATAGGTTGCTGTCTGGTAGATCGGATAGCTGATCGCACCATAATTTTCTGTCTTTCCTTCTGTCTCCTCCAGATGGAGACATCGTGTGTTGATTCCTCTTTCCATGTCGTCTCTCCTGCCTTTTCGTATCTGTTCTGCTATCAAATTATTCCTATCTTCTATGAGATCATAATTATGAAGTACTTTATCCAAACTATGGCTCTCTAACTTTTTCTCTTCATGTTTTCCTCTTTGATTTTTTATATTTTTCTTTTTATATATTGTCTTAATTACATACTATTACAGTTTAGCATACTGTTTTGATAGGAATAATATATTTTGTAAGATATAGCTAGTTTATCATACTAATCCGTTATTGCATAATGCAGGAAGATTATAATCTGTTATAGTCTTTATCTATAGCCACGATTTATAGGACATATTCTATAAGACATAATAAAACGCCGGAATGACATCTACGCTATCGATTGCGTGTAGATATCATTCCGGCGTTTATCTATATGCTACCTATCTTATATATTCCCAGCAGTTCATTGTCATTCTCAATCTACCGGCTTACTTTCATCTGCCTCATAATCAAAGAAATCAAAATCTGCATAATGGCTATGCTTCATACGGTCTGCACAGGTCAGTCCGACAAAGGCACCTGTAAATTCGCCGTATTTGCAGTACTCATCGGAATACTTTGTTGTATCGAATACTTTACCGATCTTCTCAAAGTGTTCTCCGTCATAGCCCCACTCAAACCAGGACTGACGGCCTCTGATACAGAGTCTTAAATAAACCTCTCTGTCATCAACGGGAATTCTGGTATTTAAAAATTCTTCCTTTTCTCCATTGTCAAGCTGGATGATAGAAAGTGCACTCTGTCCGAGTGTTTCACTGTAGTACTTTCTGAGGTTTACATAATTCATATTGTCGTAGTACAGGATCAGACCGGCGCTGTGCTGATGGATCTCCGGCTTGAAATCCATTTTTGTTGTGATCGTAGCATAGACACTTGTCAGTTTTCTGGCAAGAATGCTGACTTTATTTAAAGAAGTTCTCGCTTCCTGTCCGCGGATGCGCACATAGCCCGGACGTGCTTTTACATCTGCAAAGCTCTGTGGCATGATCCTTGGTGCGTAGTACCAGTTACCCAGCTCTTCCCCGTCAAAATCATCGAAGGATGGAACCTGCGGCAGTTTCACTTCCGGCAGATTGGCTTCTTCGACTTCCATCTTGGCAAAATTGCTGCCATCTGCCATACGCAGCCAGCCATCTTCTGTCCACATCATTTTCTGGATCGCAGTTTCTCTGCCGAGTGTACAGCGAAGCTCCGGTACAAAAGGTCTTGCACATAAATGCATCAGATATACTTCACCGTTCTGTGTTTCCACATAGCTGCCATGTCCTGATTTCTGCAGAATGGAATCCGGATTAAAGTATTTTGGTTTTAAGTGATCCGGGTCGTGACGTTCATTGGATTCATTTGGAGAGGATGTCACAATCGGGTTCTTTGGATCTCTTTCATAAGGTCCCCAGACATTTTTGGAACGTCCCATCGTCACACAATGATTATATCCGGTTCCACCTTCTGCACACATAATATAGTAATAGCCACCGCGTTTGGTCAGATGAGGGGCTTCAATACAGCCTCTGTCTGTACCGCCGCGCCACATTGGCCGGGGGTAACCAACGATCTCTTTTTTCACAGGATCATATTCTACAATACTGATAAATCCCGGTTTTTCATAGCCTGCACGTGTTTCCCATTCCAATGACACAACATATTTCTTTCCGTCATCATCATGGAACATGGAAGCATCAAAGCCTGAAGAATGCAGGTATACAGGCTTACTCCATGGTCCCTTGATATCCTTTGCTGTGATCACAAAGTTGTCTACATCAAAGTATCTGGCATTCATGGAATTCATAACGCCGTATACTACATAAAATAAATCCTCTTCCTTGCAGTAGGTCAGGCAAGGTGCCCAGATTCCCTTTGCGGAAGGGAGTTTTTTCAGATCTACCTCTTTGTCATCTGTCAGTACATGTGTATATAATTCCCAGTTTTTCAGATCTTTGGAATGGTAGATTGGAATGCCCGGGAACCACTCAAAAGAAGAAACTGCTGCATAATAATCATCGCCTTTTCTGCATACGCAGGGATCAGGATTAAACCCTTTAAAAATTGGATTCTGAATCATATTTTTCTCTCCGTTTCTCATTTATACTCATCTGTCGATTTATCTGTTACAGCTAACTATCTATTTGTTGGGAACCATCCGAAATCAACACATCTGCCAAGATCCCAGCTGTCCCAGCCGATCCAGCCCGGTTCATTGACCGTATCCACTAAAAGCTTATAGCTCCAGTAGAAATAACCGCTACCTTTTTTCCAGGCATCAAGTTGTGCATTGGCAACTGCCTGATAGATTTCCTTTTTCTGCTCCGGTGAAAAGCTTTCCTGTGCGGTTCCTTCCATACCGTTTAATACGGACTGTCCGCCCTTTGTATCACAGCCGCAGGCAAGGGAGTTAAATAAACACCATTCGCCGCAGACAACCGGAAAATACTGCTCCATTTCTTCGATCATCTTTGCATATTTTGTCTGTACATATTCCACATAGCCTTCCACGGTCTGCGGGCAGCCGTCCATTTCTGCCATCATGAGATACTGGTGGGTATCCAGTACAACATTCTGATATTCGTCTTCCTGCATGAAATCCTTCCATGCCATCAGGTCAAATCCATCATGGATCACCACATATTTTTCCGGTGCAAGATGTGCTCTCATGCTGGCATATGCTTTTTTATAAAACTCTCTCAAAAATGCCATGCTGATCGGTGCTGTGCCCTTTGCCATCTCTGGATCTACAGCCGGATAACGCTTTGTGATATCAAAGGACTCCCATGCTGCTTCTGTCAGAGGCTCGTTGATCACTTCAATGCCCCAAAGACCTTTTCTGGTGCCATATCTTTCAGAAAGACGCTCTAAGACAGTCAGTGTAAATTCTACTTCGTCCGGACACTGTGCCCATCTGCAGACACCGCAGATTCCGCCATTGTCGAATCCGTTCTGTCCCATCGGCGCCGTATGCAGATCGATCAGGATCTGAAGATCGTACTTTTCAGCCCAGGCAAATGCTTTGTCCAGCTCCTTTATACAACCGATAAACGGTTCTCTGTCTCCAAAGATAAAATATGGTACAGGAATACGGATCACTTCCATACCCATCCGTTTGATCGTTACAAAATCACGTTCTGAGATATATTCTGCACGATGCATCTGAATTCTTGCTTCATAGACTTCCCTGGAAAGCTGACGTGGCAGATAGTATTCATCCTCTGCTGTTGTACCTGCGAATACTGCAGGACTCATCCATTTTTCAAGTACCAGCCAGTTTCCTAAATTCACACCCTTGATATACATACTGTTCTTCCTTTCTGCTTTTCTTTGCCATTTTCTATATTGCCCCGGTCAGCTTGCCGCTGCCGGGGCTTGTTTCATTTATCGTTTCTGTTATTTTGCTGCTCTGGCTTTCAGATCTGCAATGATCTGGTCGAATTCTTTATCAAGCTGCCAGAACTTCATGATGATCAGACCGATCAAATATACTGCGATTGGGATCCATACGAAGCTGATACGGATAGAAGCCAGTGCGGAAGCTGTCTGGGATGCTGCATCTCCCACATAACCACCGATCTCCAGGATCAGACCAAGGAGTGCGGAACCAAGTCCGTTACCGATCTTATAACCGAAGCTGCAGGCACTGTTTACAAGACCCTCTGTACGATAGCCTGTTTTCCATTCGCCGTAATCGATCGTGTCAGATACCATTGCCCACATGGTTGCACCGCCGCAGGCATTACCGATACCTCTTACGATACTGGATGCTACGATCATTGGCATTGCACCGCCGGAGAAGTTCAGCATCAGCATACCGATGATGTCAAGTACCAGTCCGAGGGAGAATACGTTTCTCTTACCGAATTTCTTAACGAGCATTGCAATAAAGAACATGGCAAGGATCTGTACCACATTGAAGATACCATTAATTGTACTGACTAAGTTTCTGTCTCCTAAAATGTCTTTTGCGTAGTAAACAGTAGAACCACCGTTTACAGAGTACATTAAGAAGAAAAGAGCAAGCATGCATGTCATCATGATCCAGTATTTATTTTTGAATAAAGCTTTCAGACCTTCCTTGAAAGGAACATCAACGGCCTGTCCGTTCTCATCATGTGCTGCTGCTTTTACACGTTCTTTTGTACCAAAGAAGGTGAAAAGGAATGCGATCACTGCTAACAGACCAAGTACACAGAATGCCTTTGTCCAGGCTGATACATTATCACCAAAGAACTCTACCAGTGGAAGTGTTACTGTATTGATGATCAGTGTTCCGGCAGTTGCCAGCAGGTTACGGAAAATGCTCAGTACAGATCTTTCATATGGGTCCTGTGTCATCAGAGCATTTAAAGATGAATAAGGTACGTTGATTGCTGTATATACAACTGTTGATGTCAGGTTGTATGTTACGAAGATGTAAACCAGCTTTGCTGTCTGTCCCCAGGATGCTGGAACAGAGAACAGAAGCACACCACATACCGCAAACGGAATACACATACGCAGGATCCAAGGTCTTGCTTTACCGAATCTGGATTTTGTTCTGTCTACGATAACACCCATGATAATATCGCTGATACCGTCGAAGATCCTTGATACCATCATGATCGTACCAACTGCCAGTGCACTTACCCCTGCATAATCCGTGTAGTAGAATAATAAGAATGCGGACATCGCTGTGTAGATGATATTACAGCCGAAATCGCCGCAGCCATAAGAAAATCGTTCTAAAATCTGCTTAAAGGTCAATTTACTCTTTCCCATTTTGTAGCTCTCCTCTTTTATATTCCATCTTTTTCATGCAGAAGATCATTATTTTTTCTGCAAAGACGTATTTCCTTGTTATTATCGCTTAATAAATAGTTGTTTGCGCTCACATCTATCTTTGTTTGTAAGCTCATTTTACTATGGTCTTTGTCATATGTTTAGTATCTATACTCACTGAAAAATAGGTCGATATTCTCTTTTTCATTGAATCCTGTCCAACTGTGTGATATGATCTGGGTATTCTATTAACCGCGAAGCACATACCAGAGCTGATATGCAATAACAAGTAAAGGTGGTTGACATAATATGAGTACAACACATGAGATCGTCATGACTCCTATCACGACAAAGGTACGTTTTTATACTTCTGTCGATAACGGCAGCTATATTCCTTCCCACTGGCACCGAGCAATTGAGATCATTTATATACAGACCGGTGCTTTGACTGTCACAGTGGAATCCCATACGCAGGAACTGACTGCCGGGCAGTGCATTCTGATCAATTCCAATGTGGTGCACTCTACCCAGTGCACTACTCCGAATACAGCAATCGTATTCCAGATCCCACTGGATTTTATTGAGACCTATATCCCACAGGTGCGTTCGCTTCTGTTCCATCTCCCGGAAGGTTCTGCCGATCCAAAAGAACGTACCAAGCTGGATATTTTCAAAAACACACTGGAAAAAATGCAGATTGCCAATGATATGCAGCCGGATGGGTTTTTGCTGCGTTTTAACAGTCTGTTGTTTGAAGTACTGTTCCAGCTTTATCACAACTTCAGCACACAAGTCATGCATTCTGACTTCAGTAAAAAGAAAAAAGAACTGGATCGTTTAAATCCAGTTCTTCAATATACGACCGAGCATTATAATGAACCGATCTCCATTCAGGAGATTGCAGATATTGCCTGCCTGCAACCGGGCTACTTCTGCCGTTTTTTCAAAAACAATATGGGAACAACTTTCCTGGAATACCAGAATGAACTCCGTCTTTCCCATATTTACCAGGATCTGATCACCAGCAGGGACCCTGTCAATGTCATCTTAGACAGACACGGTTTCACCAATTATAAGCTGTTCCGCCGCGTTTTCCGGGAACACTTCGGCGATACACCACTGAAGATCCGCCAGATGCACGCGCAGACCTAAATCGTTTTAAGCTGTTTCAGGTACATCAAACTGACTGTTGTAAAGGTCTGCATAAAAGCCGTTCTGTGCCAGCAATGCTTCATGGGTTCCGCTCTCAATGATATCGCCGTCTTTCATGACAAGGATCAGATCTGCATCCTTGATCGTGGAAAGACGATGGGCAATGACAAAGGATGTTCTGTTCTCCATAAGCTGATCCATTGCCTTCTGGATCTGCTGCTCCGTTCTCGTATCCACGGAGGAAGTTGCCTCATCCAGAATAAGCATCGGCTTATCAGCGATCATGGCACGTGCAATGGTCAGCTGCTGCTTCTGTCCCTGAGACAGATTGACCTGATCGTTTAAAACAGTGTCATAGCCTTTTGGCAGTGTACGGATGAAATGATCGAGTCCTACCGCACTGCACGCCTTTTTCATTTTCTCCTCGGATACACCTTCACTGCAATAGATCAGATTTTCCCGCACCGTTCCTTCAAACAGCCATGTATCCTGCAGTACCATACAGAACTGCTCATGCACTGCTTCTCTCGTCAGCTCACTGGTCGGAATTCCGTCGATCAGGATACGTCCGCCCTGAATCTCATGGAAGCGCATCAGCAGGTTGACCATTGTTGTCTTGCCTGCACCTGTCGGTCCGACGATCGCCACTTTCTGTCCCGGTTCTGCCACTGCGGAAAAATCATGGATGATCGTCTTATCAGAATCCTCATAGCCGAATTTCACATGGTCAAATACCACTTCACCCCTGCAATTTGGAAGTTCCTTCCGTTTTCCGCTTTCATCCTCCATCTCTTTAGCTTCCAGGAACTCAAAAACCCGTTCTCCCGCTGCCCCTGCGGACTGCAGGGACTGCAGTGCCTGTGCGATCTGGGAAAGCGGCTGTGTAAAGTACCGCACATACATCATAAATGCCACGATCACACCAAAACTGATGCTGTCATGCAGTGCCAGTGCACCACCGACCACACAGACTGCCACGTAACCCAGGTTACCGATAAAACTCATAATAGGCATCATCATACCTGACATACACTGTGCTTTAAAACCGCTCTCGCAGAGTTTTTCATTCATTTCATTGAAACGCGCCTGTGCCTCATCTTCTCCATTATATGCTTTTACAACGGTATGACCCGCATAGATTTCTTCAATATGGCCGTTGATGGCACCCAGATGTCTCTGCTGGCGGATAAAAAATTTCTGGCTCTTTCCCATGATCGTAAACATGATCACAAATCCAAGTAAGCTTGCCGCAACTGCCGTCAGTGTCATTCTGACATCTGTGATCAGCATCATAACCAGACTGCCTGCCAGTAAAATGACCGCCGTGATCATAGTTCCGATACTCTGGTTCATGGACTGCGCGATCGTATCCACATCATTCGTGACACGGGAAAGGACATCACCCGTTGTCGTCATATTGTAATACCACATTGGCAATCTGTTGATCTTTTTAGAAATGGCAGAACGCATCTTCTGCGATACCTTCTGTGTCACTGTTGCCATCAAAAAGCCCTGCAGTGATGATAAAACATAACTGATCACATAAAGGACTACCAGGAAAAGCCCGATATGCATTATTTTATCCATATCCATTTCTGCTCCCGGCATAATTCCCGCCGTAACGGCATCTGTCATATCGGAGAGTTTATCCGGTCCGATCAGGGTACATACCGTACCGATCACCGCACATAAAATTGCTACGATAAATGCTACTTTGTATTCTCTGCAGTATAAAAGGAGTTTTTTCCATGTACCGGTCAGGTCCTTTGCCTTTTCTCCAGTCATATTTCTTCCTCGTCCCATTGGGCCTCTGGCTCTTGGCTGTTTCATCTGACCTGCTTCATATTCGTTCTTTTCCATTATGCCAGTTCCTCCTTTGAAAGCTGTGAAAGTGCGATCTGCTGATATACTTCGCAGTTCTTCATCAGTTCTTCATGTTTTCCCATGCCTGCGATCCTTCCATTTTCCAGCACAATGATCTTATCCGCATCACGGATCGTTCCGATTCTCTGCGCTACAATAATACGTGTTGTATCCTTGCATGTCTGATCCAGTGCTTTACGCAGGATGCGGTCTGTTTTATAATCAAGTGCTGAAAAAGAATCATCAAAAATAAGTATTTCCGGTTTTCGTGCGATCGCACGAGCAATAGAAAGTCTCTGCTTCTGTCCGCCTGAGAGATTACTGCCTCCCTGTGCCACATAGCCATCATACGTATCTTTGATCCCTGTCACAAATTCTTCAGCCTGTGCGATCTCTACCGCTTCTTTTACATCTGCATCTGTTGCTCTCTGCTTTCCATTATCCCCATAAGCCACATTGGAACGGATCGTTCCGGAAAACAGCGTTGCTTTCTGGGAAATATAGCCGATCTTGTCACGTAATTTTTTCTGTTTATATTCTCTGACATCTACGCCGTCAACAAGCACCTGTCCATCTTCTACATCGTAAAAACGCGGGATCAGATTGATCACGGTACTTTTTCCGCAGCCCGTTGCACCGATCAGTGCAACTGTCTCTCCCTGCTTTGCCGTAAAAGAAATATCATTCAGAACGCAGGCGTCCGCATCCGGATAACGGAAGGATACATGATCAAAAACAACTTCACCTTTTATACCGGCTTTTCCGCTTTCTTCTCTGCCATCGATAATGGAAGGCTCTGTTTCAAGTACCTCTAAGATACGATGGGCGGAAACAGATGCACGCGGCAGAATCATATAGATCATGACCAGCAGCATGAACGCCATGACAACCTGGATCGCATACTGCGAAAATACCATCATATCGGAAAACAGATTGATCTTATCCATCAGCTGTGCCTCATTGATCAGCACTGCACCGATCCAGTAGATGGCAAGAGAAAGACCACTCATAACCAGCTGGATACTCGGCATCAGAAAGGACATGGCACGATGTGCAAACAGGTTATTTGACATCAGTGCATCATTTGCTTTCTCGAATTTTTCTTCCTGATAGTTTTCCGCATTATACGCCCGGACAACCCTGAGTCCTGTCAGATTTTCCCGCGTTACACGGTTCAGATCATCAGTGAGTGCCTGTACTTTTTTAAATTTCGGAATGACCATAAAAAGGCAGACTGCCACTACAATAAGCAGTACAACAACCGCCATACCGGTTGTCAATGTCCACTGCCATTTCTTATCTGCAATCTT
>DJNY01000217.1:19486-28263 GCA_002441865.1 Lachnospiraceae bacterium UBA6452
ACTTGCTGTGGAAAATCTGCCGATTTCTTCCATGGAAAAGGACTGTACTTTTTCAAATAACAGACCACGCAGTGTTTTGGAAAATCCTGTGGCGATCTTCGCAGCGCAAACCGCTGTAATGACCGCCGCTGCCAGACTGCCCAGCGCACAAAGCAGCATCTTACCGCCGGCTGCCAGGATATCTCCCATCTCACTGCCTGGTGTCTGCACCAGTCTGGTAATATCCGCCATGTATTCCGGCATTGTCAGATCCAGCCACACCTGCAATACAATAAAAATAAGAGAAACAGCGATCAGACACCATTCCTCTTTTTTCAGATTCTTAAATAATTTTAACATCTTAAGGCGCCTCCATTAAATCTCATACATCGGTCAATGTCTCTGATTATAGAGCCGCCGCCTTGGCAGGTCAATTAAATAACTATAAACAAATTATGAAACTTTTTGCAGCAGCCTAGATTCTGCGTTGCATACTTTCTTCCACGTATACCTGATTTCTGCCGCTGTTCTTGGCAATATACAGTGCCTGATCTGCTTTCCGGACTGCATGATTATAATCACCGCCTTCATAAAAGGTGACTCCGATGGAAACCGTAACAGGGCATACGCTTCTTGCCTGTGTCTCAATTGTCCTGCGGATCTTTTCTGCACGGTTTACCGCACAGACAGGTGTTTCCTGTGTGATCAGCAGAAATTCTTCTCCACCCCAGCGGATCATATAGTTTGGTACATCCGTCGTCTGTGAAACAGCCAGTCCGACAATTTCTTTCAGCACAACATCTCCGCCTTCATGGCCATATGTATCATTCACATGCTTAAACAGATCGATATCCATCAGCTGCACACATAAGTTTTTACCGCCAAAACACCGGAAACATTTGTTCTCATCAATAATGGAATCCATGATATTGCGGTTGTAAATTCCTGTAAGCTGGTCGTGATATGCATTTTCCTCCAGCTGCTTCCTTGCCTCATACTGGGAAAAATAGGTCCGTTCAATCGCCCAGTCGATCACACAGATTCCCACATAAAAAGGAACACCTAAGATCAGCATCATGGCAAATTCCGGATAATGCAAAAATGTGTCAGCGACCGCTATATCCACAAAAATAAGACCGGTCAGCACAATGCTCCACTTATAGGGTGCAGCAAATCCCAACAGGATGAAGATAGCCATGATGATAATAAAGCCGTCACTTGCAAATGTCAGATCCGGCAGAAAAATACACGCGCCGATCGTACACCACATGACGCTGTGACCCACCAGATAAGAAAGCGGTACAATCACCCTGTAATCACTGACTTTCGCATTAACTGCCATAAATACGGCAAACGGTATCAATATAGCCATTCTTGCCGGAACTGTTATCAGATTGATCTGTCCGAACAGATACCAGTCCGACACCATATAGAATAAAGAAGAAATGCTGATCACGATTACCAGCCACTTATTGATGTTTCTGTAATAATCAAACTTTGCCTGGTAAAAAGTCCTGTCTTTTTTCATATTGATTATCCCCTGCAGACCCGCATTACCGCAGACTGCGTAAATATTCCTTTTGTTCTTTTGTGATACGGTAACTTTCAACTGCTTTCTGGATCGTTTTCTTATGTACCCATTCCGGCAGCCGACGTTCCTCTAAATAAGGGATTGTCTCTTCCCACTGCTTTGCCAGTGCAGTTGCCAGATACCATGCGATCATCATGTTTACATAATATTCCTCCGACCGTACTGCTGTGACAAGTTCCAGATATGCCGGATCAAAGTCTTCATCCAGATAAAAGCGCATTAGCAGACCGATCCCGTAACGTACTATATATGTTTTTTCGGTTGAAATCCATTTCGGAATAACCGTTATAAGCTCTTTTTTGTACTTTTCAAAACATTTTGGCACCGGCAGATCACAGGTTGCCCAATTATCTATATAAGGCAGAAAACGTTCTACCTCCGCCAGACAATTCTCATAGTCCTTGATCTGCGCCACCAGCATCATATGCAGATTGTTTTCTTCATAATACTGATGAGGCAGTTGGCGCAGGAACTGCTCTGCCTCTTCGGTTTGCGCCAGCTGCTTTGCAAATTTTCGAAGCTGTGGCGTCCGTATACCGATAATCGTGTTTTTATCAATTCCCGGCATCAGATTGCTGCTAAAATCCCTGTATGCCATATCCTGCATGGAAAATAGCTGCTTTTGTAGTGAAGTCATGGGGTGTACCTGTTCCTTTGTTTATTCCATAAAATACCGGCATTCTTCATAATAGCTTTTCATTTCCTTCTCCATTAACTGTACCAGCTTGTCTGCTTTTTTACTCTCTCGGTATTCTTTCAGTCCCTCTATATAAGCATTTCTATCATCATCCAGTATAATGAATGGAAAAAGCGTTTCATTTTTCAGACTTTCTCTGAACAGAAGAAGCCTTCCTGTCCTGCCATTTCCGTCCTGAAAAGGATGAATTGCCTCATACCTGGCATGAAATTCAGCAAGTGTCTTGATATCTTTTTCCTGTCCATGATACCAGTTAAGCAGTTTTTCCATTTCCGACCCCACATCTTTAGGCAGAATTGTCTTATACATGCCCACCATATTCGGACGGGTCTTATATGCTCCGATCGCATATCCATTTGCCCGATCTTCAAATACACCCGATTTTAGTTCATAATGAAATCTCTTGATCAATTCTTCTGATAACTCTTCCTGCAATGTATCCAGCATATAGTTAAACATCAAAAAATGACCATTTGTTTCTTCTACGTCTTTCGCTCTGTAATAATCATTATTTTGCGGAAGTGTCCCTTCATCAAATAAAGAGGCCGTCTGCTCCGGTGTCAGTGTACTTCCCTCTATCTTATTGGAATTATACGCCATTGTCCGTTGCGTGTATGCATATACCCCTGACCGGTCAAAACGCTTTCTTTCGATCATAAACCTCTCGATCAACCATTTTTTATACTGAACCATGTTTGCTCCTTCTCATAGATTCCACTTATCTTCCTTTTTCATATTATACCATAAAATATTTCCCCCATAAACATTTACAAACAAAAATAAGCGTGTTACCATCTTTATAAAATAGTTGGGAGGTACCATATGGCAGAGATAAAATGGAAAGACAGAAAACGTATTATTTTCGGTCTTCCCTGGACATTTACAAAATACAGTTTAACGGAGGACAGACTTTTCATCAGCACAGGTTTACTCAGTACAAAAGAAGATGAAGTCCGTTTGTACCGGATCATGGATCTGTCTCTGGAGCGTAAGCTCTGGCAGCGGTTATTTGGTCTTGGCACGATCAAGTGCTGTTCCGCCGATAAAACGATGGGCGATTTTGAGATCAAAAATATTAAGGATTCCAAAAATGTCAAGGAAATGATTTCCGAACTGGTGGAAGAAGAACGTACCAGAAAAAGAGTCAGCAGCCGCGAATACATCAGTCATGATATGGATGATGACGACGATAATGATTCGAATCAATAAATCAGTTTACATAAGGCAGGCTGCCCGGTGGGAAGCCTGTCTTATTATTTCCGCACAGAATAGATCAGCAGCTGGATATCCTGATCTGAAGAGGTCTTTCCGCTAAAATCCGCATAACTACTATGTATCTGCATCCCCAGCGGCTCTGTCATTGCTGCGATCTCATCCAGTGTATACAATCTGATCGGATTCCCTTCAGCCAGTTCCGGCTTTGTAAGTGGTTTATCGTAAGCATAGTCTACCTGACCGTACAGCAGGGTTCTGGTGTCTTTATCCCATTCAAATGCAGATAGTGTCAGACAACTTTCTCCCGCATCCCACAGCTTACAGGGGAAATGTGTATCCGCATAGCTTCCATTCATAATATCCATAAAGTGTTTGCCACCTTTTTTCAGTGCATCTGCGACTACCTGAAATATCTTTTTGTTTTCCTCATCATTTTCCAGATAACCGATCGCACCATCTGCCATGTTAAGTACCACATCAAAACTTGGGGTGAATTTTGCCTCTCTGATGTCTGCACAGACAAATGCAGCATGCAGTTTTTCTTTCTTTGCCTGTTCATTGGCATATGCCACATATTCCGGTGTTATGTCAACTCCTGTCACGTCATATCCGCGCCTTGCAAATTCCAGTGCATGACGTCCAAACCCACAAGCAAGATCCAGAACTTTTTCATTTCCTTTCAGCTCCAGTGTTTTGATGATAAAATCTACCTGTCTTTTTGTATCCTCTACCCATGACATATTTTGGATATCCAGTGTCCATATTTTCTTATACCAGTCTTTTTCCATTGCCTTCATGGTTACCTGCACCTCACTTTCTGCCTGTCAAAACAGTTGTCCCGGTAATTTCTTCTTTTCTTTGTAGTAAAATGTTTTATCAAATGCCTCTGCTTCCTGCTCATCCACATAATAGCCCTGCGGCGGCGCATATTCGCCTGTAATGCCATCGAGATATCCCTGAATAAGTTCCCTGCACAGGAAAAAGGAAGCATCATCATCTTCCGTAAGTCCGTGATAACGGATTCCAAACTCACTTGCCTGTCTGTAGCCGCTTTTTCCGTAAAAATCAATATTTCCTTCCATACAGATGGCTCCACAGCCCAGCTCTTTTGCCTTTTCCAATGAATAATCGAGCAGAATCTTCCCATAGCCTTTTCGCTTTAAGTCCGGTGCAATACAGATTGGTCCCATTGTCATGATCGGTATCTTTCTGCCGTCATCTGCCTGTATAAATGCCTTCATGAACATATTCTGTCCTATGATCTGTCCGCCCATTTCCATCACAAAATCAAGCTCTGGTACAAATGCCGCATCCTTTCTGAGCTGATGCAGCACATAATGCTCCAGACATCCCGGACGATACACATTCCAAAAGCTCTCTCTTACGAGATTTTCTACTTCTCTGTATTCCTTTTCTTTTTCCGTCCGAATGATTATTGAATCTTTCATTTTTTCCATCCCTTTCTTTCACTTTTTCTTCTACTGTCTGTTAGTTTTTGTATAATTCTTCCGCAATTTTTCTAAGTGATGTTTCAAATTCCAGCTTTACCTGTTCTTTGTCCTCTGCCCCGTCATACATACTGTAAAAGAAAAACATCGTTGCATAAAACTGCACTGCCTTCTCCAAAGCCCCGTCAAACTTCATGCTTTCAAACAGATCTTTTACATATGCCACAGGCCCGCTCACCAGATACTGCTGATACAGCTTCTGCATCTCCGCATTTCTGAACTGCTCCAAAGTAAGCATCTTACGAAAAGAAGAGGCAAAATCATCCTCTGTCCAGTATGCAAACATAGACTGACTGTATGCCATAAAATCCGCAAACGAAAGTTTTTGATATGTCTCCGGCGCATCTTCTTTCCGCTCCTGCGGCATATCGTGACTTTCTGCCTGCTCTCCATCTCCCTGCTCCATACGCACAAGAATGTGGTCAAAAATATCCCGTTTGCTCTGATAATGCCGGTATAATGCCCCCTTTGTAATGCCAAGCTCACCGGCGATCTGACTGACGGATACTGCTTCATAGCCATCCTGCGCAAACAGATGCAGTGCCACAAGTAAAATTTCTTCTTTTGTATTTCCCATACTGCTTCCTCCGCAAATAAATAAACGACCGTTTACTTCAATATAGTAAACGGTCGTTTATTTGTCAAGCGGTATTACATTTTTCTTAATCTTAGCAAACTATTAAACAGAAGCCTTCAAGTCATTAAACTCAAAGGCTTCCCATTGCCATCCTCAAATTACTTATACAAATTTATTTCCCTCAATAATCGCTTTCACTTCTTCTACTTTTTTATCTGTAGCCATAACAATCTGCTCTACAGTAAAACCATTGTTATGCATATTAAGAATAATTTTTTCTTCTTTTCTTGCTTCTCCAATCGCAATACCATCTTCTTTTATTCCCTGGCTCAAATTACACATAACACTCACATCCTTCCTGAAGTTCTCCTCAATAGGAATATTGTATGCATTCATAAATCCAATCTTTCCTTCCTCTAAAGCAACGCTATGCTTTCACAATGTGTCGATAGGGTAAATGAGATGCACTTTCCAAAGTTTTCACTGTCCTCTAGGAGCGAAAAATGTTGCACTCTCTGATGAGGCTGCAAAAAATTGACATGATGCACTCTCTTATGTCCCTGCATAGAAAAAGTTTGCATTGTATTTTAGATGTAAGCCAGATCAGCTTACGATTGACTCTGCTCTTTCTCTATGATTCACTTATCCCGTGATGATAACTTCTAGGATATTGTACCATAGATTGTTTGTTTCGGAAATTACTTTCCAATAAAAATGGGCAGAAGAAAACCTCCAAATCTTTTTGGGACTTGGAGGCTTGATTCCAACCATTTTATTCCCCAATAGCTACATTCCTTCTCGCCAAAATGAATTATTAACATATTCACTTATTATAACGTGTAAATAACGCTTTCACACAATAGTAAAAAACTACAACACCTCAGTAACGAAATACTTCCGTTGAGTTTTTATAAATTACATCAGTCACATCAACCCCAATTATATCAGATATGATTGCCATGCTTCTTTTTAATTCTTTTTCTATCTCATTTATATATCGAACAGTGAATGTAAATGGTGCATCTGTTTCCAAAAGCATACGACTAACTGGCACAGTTTTTACTATCTCTATTCCTGATTTTGTTTTTAACATCCTCGGATTAATTGAGAAATAACATCCCAATTCTATTGCTTTTTCCAGCTGTGATACAGATCCTGTAAACCAATGAAAGATATATGTATTGTTCTTTTGAATTTTATATTCTTTCAAAATTTCAATTACATAATTTACTGCTTTAAGAGAATGAATGGAAATTACCCTTTCACCATGTTCCTCACATAACTTGATAATCTCACGAAATACGTCCATTTGTATTTCTTTGGTTTTAACATATTCCTTGCTAAAATCAAGTCCTATTTCACCGATATAATGACTTCTTTCAAATAGATATTTGAATAATGTGATATCATCATATCCACTAGTAATTAATTGTGGATGCATGCCTAACCCAACTTTAATATTCGAATTATTCTTGCAAAACTGTACTTCTCTATCATATGCCTTTAGTTCATTCTCAGAGAGCATAGGTATATCAACAATAATTGTACCATTCTCTCTCCTTGAATCTATATTGTGAATTTCATAATTTGCTCTTAACCTATATCGATTCATTCATTTTCACCTGCACTTACCATAATATCAAATGCTTCCTTATACACTTGATCTACTATTCTTAACGAATCTTTTTGACGAATATTCCCTGTTTGTATGTTCAGATTAGCTACCGCATCAGATACAGAGCCTTTAACAAAGTCTTTCATTTGAACTATTATACTGTCCGATGTAGTCCTATCCTGTGGCAACAAAATAATCTTATTGCCAATATCATTCGTAATTCTACTAAATATTGCATTTGCCATAGTCCGTTCCACAATTACCATAATCTGTTCAGACGTCAATTCTTCAAATTTAATTGTAGCTATCTCTGGTGACTCTTCTATTGCAGAAATATACGCAGATCTCGCAATACCTTCATCCTGTGGGCCTCCATCCGGGCAAACAAAATCAGTAATAGCAATAAATGCGTCACTTGCTGTTTTATAAGAAAGATTTTCAATAGAAAGATAATTCTCGACAGCCCTTGCCCCACCCGAAGCAAATGCACTTGCAATATTTAATAGTCTCGCGGTACTGCTTCTGGCTGCTCCCATTCTCCGAGTTGCATTTGAACTACCACCTAAAGAATTTCTTATATAATTAGAAACACTCTTCCGACCTAAACTGCCATCCCGTCCACCTGAATTTATATACCTTGTAAACTCACCACGAGGTACTGTAAATCGATCTGCATCACCTAACGGTGGAATCTGATTTCCATTGACCCCCTGAGCCGTTTCATTTTGTGTATTATCAGGTTGCTCCAACCATGATGGTACTAAGGGGGTTCCTCCTTTTTGTCCTCCATTATGTGTTGATGTCCCCATTACTAATCACCTCACATTTTTTTAAAGCAGCCCTAACAACTGCTGTACCACTAATTTTAAGTTTGTCAAAATATTGATTTAAATTTTTTCTTTCTTCACAATCCTTTGGAATAGCTTTATCCCATCCATGTATAATCCATACACCAACCTTAGAAACAGGAATAGTATCTATAAAATTAATCAAACTTTTTCGAAGTTCCGGCTTATTCTGTACCAATATAATTAAACCATCTATTCCCTTTGGTTTCGTATCAAATTGACCTCTTTCCATTATTTTTTGAATAACAACATCAAACACTTGGTCAGATTCCTGATTTGTCAAATTTTTCAATTCTTCAACACAACTTACAATTGCCATTTCATCTCTAAACAGCAATTCAACAACTTCTGATAAATCATTTTGAGAAGATTTGCCTGAAAAGTAGTCAATTTTTTCTTTGCAAGCATAATAATATGGTCTTAAATCTTTGTCAGTAATTTCTGGTTCCGTAATAAGCCATTCTCCAATCTTATTCAAATCATACCAACGCTCTTTTGTTTCCACTGCTTGCTTGCTTTCTGTCATATTTTTTATATCAACAAGTATTTCGGGAATTTCTCTCCACTTTCCCTCTGAATCCAAATGATTAGGTAATTCTTTATAAAAATCTGTTTCATAATATTCTGCCAGCATCATCTTTGCTAAGACTGCAAGTTCCAGTTCATCTCCAAAACCACGATTCTTTGCAATCTCATAACGTAACAGTAACATATTTACAAACCGCTTTATCTTCCTAGGATTCCCAT
>DJNY01000015.1 GCA_002441865.1 Lachnospiraceae bacterium UBA6452
ATCATCTTGTCCATACATAACACATTACCTCACTTTATGTGATAGATTTCTTCCAGTGTGTACAGTATATCTCTGAAATGTGTTTATTTTGTGGAAACAGACTGCTAATGCAGATTTTTCCAGTAGTTCCGGTCGGCGGTAAAGTGCAGGATCCACTTTTCGGGCAGCTTTCTGTAATGCTTGCCCAGAAGATATCCCAGATATTTACAGCCGCTGATGTAGATCAGCTTAAAGACCTGCCAGCCATGCTTCTGATCGATCAGATAACGGGCTGTTTTCTTTACCATCGAAATGCCTTCTCCCTCTGCCGGGACAGAAGCAAATACTTCCGGATGATCCGCCTGTGATACACCCATATCAAAATTCCTGTGGAACTGCTGCGCTCCTGTATAATTATGAGAATGATATACACAGGCATCTGCCGCATAAGCAATGCTGTAGCCCGCCATGACCGCCTTATGTGCATAGATCATGTCTTCATTGAAGATCGCATGATCCGGATAGCCGCCAAGCCGGTCAAAAATCTCCCGTTTATAGGCTGCGCAGACATCCGAACAGAAAAAGGTCTTGATCCCCAGTTTTTCTATATCTGCCGCCGTTTTCACACAGGAAGTATCCGGATAGTTATAATTTCTCGTAAACTGTTCTATCATACCTGCATCCTGATTGGCGAGCTGCCTGGCATAGCTGACCGCCACCTTTTCAGGCATAAGCGCCCTGACGAGATTTTCGATCAGATGCTCATCTTTCGGATACGCATCCATCGTCATCATTACAAAGATGTCGGCATCGGAGTGTGTGACCGCACGCGAGCGCGTTGCCGCATGGTCAAATTCCCTTTTGGAAATATGTGTCACGCATAGATTATGATATTCTTCCTCATAACGCCTGCCATATATGATCTTTTCAAAGTACTTTTCTTCTGTATTGATGATCCGGATATGTGAGATCGGATATGTCTGTTTGTCCAAAAGTGCGATCAGCTCAAAAAAACGCTGATCAGGCTTATAAGTCGGTATAATTACATCTACCGTCATATGATCTTCCTTCTTTGATATAATCTGAAAAAAAGGAGCTTTTTGCAAAGCTCCTTTTTTATTTACTTATTTTCCTGTATCACTGTGTACTCTTGCCGCGATCGTCTGTACCTCGCTGGAAGGCTGGTAATCACCGACATCTCCAAATAAGAACTGATGCAGATTTAAAACATCCGCCGTCAGATCTGTACTCATGACACAGCTTGCACCGTGTACATCTCCGGTTGTACGGTACTGCTCTGCCGGGAATCCGCCGGTCTCACCGATCGAATAGCTTGCCACATCTGTCAGAAGCTCTGTGATCTCCGTAAAAGTCATGGATGTGGAAATTTCTTCAAAGATCGTATTGGCCGCTTTGTTCAGTGTCGCAATATTTGCTTTTTTCGCTTTGTCAAGGATTGCCTGGATCACTTCTCTCTGACGCTCTGTACGCTTGAAGTCGTCACCTGCGGTATAACGGATACGGCAGTAAGAAACAGCCTGGATACCGTCCAGTGTCTGCAGGCCTGTGGAAGTTACCTTATCATAAGATTTTCCAAGTGACTTGGATGTTTCTACCTGATAGTTATTCAGGTGATTGATCTCGTTTTCATCGACGTCGATCTCAACACCGCCTAAGGCATCGATCGTATCCGCAACACCTGCCCAGCCGACTGTCACATAATCCGTAATATTCAGGTCGAGGTTCATATTCAGCATATTGATCGCCTGCAGAGGACCGCCCTTTGCATAAGCGGCATTTGCCTTATTATAGCTGTCATTACCGATATTTAAATACGTATCACGGTAAACGGAAACAAGCTTGACTTCTTTTGTCGTCTCATTGATGGAAGCAACGATGATCGTATCTGTCCTGTTTCCCTTTCCGAGCGACTTATCACGGGCATCCACACCAAACAGTGCCACATTGCGGTAACCGCTCATATGACCGCCCAGCCCGTCATTTGTTGCTATATCACTGGCATTGATGTCATTCTCACCTGCAATACCGTCATTGATCACAATATCATCTTCATTGATATCCTCATGATGGATCTTTCCATACAGGACAACTACATAAAGTGCGATCAGCATCAACAGCAGCACAAAAACCTCAACTGCGATCAGGATGATCCTGTTGCGCTTCTTTTTCGCACGTTCTTCCTTTGTCATTCTCTTCTTTCCCGTCTTCTTTTTCGGATCTGTACTTCCCATTTCATTACTCCTTACTGTCACTTGTCTTAGTATGCGTTTTTATTGACGAAACCTTTGAAAATGGTAAGGAATAAGATCTTGATATCCAGTCCCATTGTCCAGTTCTCAATATAGTATAAATCACAGTCAATACGTTTGCGGATCGAGGTATCTCCTCTGTATCCGTTTACCTGTGCCCAGCCTGTCATGCCCGGTCTTACCTGGTGTTTGATCATGTAACGCGGTATCTCTTCTTTAAACTTCTCTACAAAAAACGGTCTTTCCGGTCTTGGCCCTACCAGACTCATATCACCGATCAGCACATTGAAAAGCTGCGGCAGTTCGTCTATGCTTGTCCGGCGGAGCACCTTCCCGACCTTTGTCACACGTGGATCATCCCTGGTTGTCCACTCTTTCTTTTCCTCACTCGGCTTTTGCAGTTCCATTGTGCGGAACTTGTACATCTGGAACGGCTTATTGTGCAGCCCCACACGTTCCTGCTTAAAGATCACAGGACCTTCGCTCGTACACTTGATGAGAAGTGCTGTAACAAGCAGCACCGGGGAAAAGATCACAAGTGCAAAGGCACCAAATACAATATCAAATGCACGCTTTGACACCATATTCAACGTATTGGTCAGCGGTACATGTCTGATATTGATCACAGGCAGTCCGTTCAGATCTTCCGTATATGGCTTACTTGGAATGACGCTGTTATAATCCGGAATAAATTTTGTATGCACGCCGGATTTTTCGCACAGATTTACGATTTCTTCCAGACGTCCGTAATTTTCCAGCGCCAGTGTAACGGCGATCTCATCCAGTTTGTTCTCCGGGAGGATATAAAACAGGTTGTCGATCTGTCCGATCACCTTGATGCCCCTGTATTCCGTACCACGCGGGATCTTGTCATCCAGAATACCCCTGACAACATACCCCCACTGCGGATTCTGCTTGATCCTGTCAATATAAAGCTCCGCCGCTCTCGAATAACCGACCAGCAGGATATACTTCACATTGTATCCCTTTTTACGCAGGATCCGGAGCCATTTGTGGATCATGACACGAATCAGCGAATCCAGGAAAATATTCAGCACATAAAAGTAAAACAGCATCGTACGGGAGAAATCCGGCTGATTGATGATATACAGTCCTGCGATCAGGAACAGAAGTCCCACCGTATTGGCACGTATGACATTGTAAATGCCGCGGCGCATGCTTGTCGCACGCTTTGCGGTATAAAGCGATGTAATATAATATAAAAAGATATAAACCGGAACGATCAATATAAGTGCACTGAAATATGTCTCCGGCGGCAGAGCCTCATTACCGGAATACAGACCCGGCAGATGACTGCGGAATTTCAAAAACCACGCCAGGGCATATGCAATTATGATAATGATTGCGTCCAGCACAACATGCATCCGGTTAAACATTTTCTGATTATCCTTTATCATGGTTCTACCACCCAATCCATAATACAATACGATATTTTACAATATTTACAAGAAAAGGGCAACATATTTATTCTTAAGAATCAATGAATCGCCCGTCTGACAACACCTGCATACAGCATTCCCTGTATTTTGCAGTACTGCCACAATCTACGCGCGGAGAATGGGATCTTATGCTTTCTGCCTTCTTTGGAACAGGACAGACAGATCCCTTTCCACAGACCGCGCAGATAGACAAGCCCGAATCCTTTCTTTATAAAAAAGATCGTCTTAACAAAATACCCCAAAAACAAAAACGGCAGATTCAGGATCAGCTGCAGGAATGGCATATTTTTGTAGACCAGGTAGATGCTGTTACGGGAAGACAGATCGACCTTGAACGCATTGTATCGTGAACCGCTTGCCCCGCTTCCCGCATGATATACGATCGCATCCGGGCAGTAGCCGTTCTGATAACCGAATATCCTGGCACGGTATCCGATATCGATATC
>DJNY01000205.1:0-6431 GCA_002441865.1 Lachnospiraceae bacterium UBA6452
TCAGCAGAGGTCATAGTAGCCAAACGGAACAAGTTCCGCTTGAGGTGAAGGACCGAATCAGTAGGAGCCTTGAGTATGACCGAGAAAGGAGGAATGACTTTTATGGCAGAAAACATTGAAAACAATGGCTGTTCGCAAAGAGATAATGCGGAACATGAAGGGTATGTGAAAGCGTCTAGGTCATTCAATCGGATATGGAAAGAAAGAGACAGTGCACAGCCGAAACTTTTGGAAGCGATACTGTATAAAGACAACTTTAACAGAGCGTATAAGAGAGTTAAGGCAAACAAGGGAGCGCCGGGAATTGATGGCATGACCATTGAGGAGGCTCTTCCATATCTAAAGGAACATCAACAAGAGTTAACCGACCGCATTTATCGTGGAAAGTATACTCCGTCTCCAGTAAGACGAGTTGAGATTCCAAAACCAGATGGTGGTGTGCGAAAGTTTGGCATACCAACAGTGATAGATCGCACACTTCAACAGGCAATGGAGATGTCATCTCTATCGTTAGAAAATACCTTGTCAGCGGAATCATGATTGATGATGAATATGAGGATTCCATTGTGGGGACACCACAAGGAGGAAATCTCTCGCCATTATTGGCAAATATCATGTTGAATGAACTTGATAAGGAAATGGAAAAGCGAGGACTTAACTTTGTACGATATGCGGATGACTGTATTATAATGGTCGGAAGTGAAATGTCTGCTAACAGAGTCATGAGAAATATTTCACGATTTATTGAAGAGAAGCTAGGACTCAAAGTCAACATGACCAAGAGCAAGGTAGATAAACCACAAGGACTTAAATACCTCGGATTTGGTTTCTACTTTGATTCAAGAGCGCACCAGTTTAAGGCAAAACCACATGCAAAATCAGTAGCGAAGTTCAAGAAAAGAATGAAAGAACTCACTTGTCGTAGTTGGGGCGTAAGCAACAGCTACAAAGTTGAGAAACTCAATCAACTCATAAGAGGTTGGATTAACTATTTCAAGATAGGAAGTATGAAAACTCTCTGTAGAGATATGGATAAACATATCAGATACAGACTCCGAATGTGTATTTGGAAGCAATGGAAAACTCCGCAGAATAGTATAAAGAATCTGATGAAACTTGGAGTTGATAAGGATACAGCTTGGATTACAGCATATACAGGTAGTCGAATAGCTTATGTGTGTCAGCGTAGAGTTATGAATTTTGCAATAAATAAAGACTAACCCGATTTGGATTAGCATTGCGCAGTTTGGGATGATGGATAATAAAATGTATTGCTGGTGCTTTTGCTTTTGATATCATAGCCCATTGTCCTTCATGAACCAATATCTGCAGATTGAAAAGCATGGGTTGTACTTGTCCTTAATATATAATTAGGATTTTTTCGAGCAAAAGCCTCTGTATCACGCATGTGCGTCTTGTATTCCTCTTCACTGTATGGAAGATTAGTTTCACAAAAAATCCCGGAAAGATCCAGAACAGGTGGATTTTTGCTGAACTCTTCCGGTGTCAGAGCAGGGACTTCGTCTTCAATCGTTTCAGACGCAAGAATGGATACAATTCTTTCCTTTTGCGCTTTCACATGCTTTTTCATCCTCTGCTTTTGCTCACTGTCCATGCCGTACCGGATAAGAATCCGTTCGAGAAGTTCTTCACTTATTGTATATAACGGCAATGTGGAACGGATGCCCCGGCGTTTTCCGGACTTTCTGGTGTCTGCGATCAGAAAAATGTTCGGCTCAGCTTCACATTCACTGCGGTAAATATCCATCAAAGAGTCAGCATTTTTTAATAGTTCATCTGCGCGCCTTTGATAGTATTCCACTTCCTGTTTGGACTTTGTCAGATAGTATTTCCCATTTTCGTGGCATCCGGTAATTGCTTCACCTGAAAGTGCAGCAGAGCCGGAAACTTTTAACAAGTGCAGGAATGGGGTGTTTTGCGCATTTTTTAAATAGTATGGTGAGATTTGTCCGGTCATATTCATCGGAATCCAGCTCTCCAACCCCAGCATCATTTCATCAAAGGAACGGTCAAGATTATGGATCTGATAGAGGTGCAGCCCTTTCTTGAGCATTAAAGCCATGCCAAACATCCACTTTTTGGGGAATTCAGGATCTTTTGCCATTTCTTTCATTGGCATATCGCTGTACATGATTACCGGCGCAGTAGATTTGGAAAGTACAGTTGCTTTCAGAAAATCCAATTCGCTTTCCATCATCTCGCTGATGCCCCAATAGGTTCTGGAGGTCGGGATCTGAAATGGAACAGAAGGGACTTTTAATTCGTCGAAGTGGATGATATGGATGTATTCATTCAGATTAAACTCATCGAGCTTTTCTAAAAAAACAGTCATAGGGTCTTTGACAGCTCCAGCTCCGGCAAGCAGCCAGTCCGTCAGCCGATCCTGGAAATCCGTGTAGTCATACAATCCTTCCACAGGACAATTGATCAAGCTGGATATGACAGCTTTCTGTTCCAAAGTCTGGAAATGCCTGGCAACAAAAGCAGAGATCTTTCTGGCAAACTCCGCAGGGTTGGCTGGCTGCCGTTGCCCATTTCGGATACGGGAAATATAGGATGGGTCAAAGTTCAGAAAACGTGCCAGATCAGAAATGTTCACCGGTACAACCGTCAGTAATGTATGAAAATTTTTCTGAAAAGGGGCGATATCCACGCTATTTCTTACATATGGAGAAAATGCGTCAGAGACAGACTGTACTGTGATATCAGGTATGCCTTTCCTCTCTGCAATAGAAACGATCCCATTTATAAGTCTGTCAAAATTTTCGGATCCATCCTCCGGGACACGGTCGCCGGATCGGTAACGGCTGATGGTAGCTGCAGAAAGACCGGAATTTTCAGCTAAATCTTTGGCAGTACAGTCTAACTGTTTCATGTAGTCATCTAATAATTTCTTGAAATCCATTGAGATATGTTCTCCTTCCTGAGGATACAGGTGTCCTTTTCTGTAGTATATAATATCCTCAGGAAATTACAATATTGCAATTTCCAAAATATCACTGACAATCGGGAAAGAAAAATGGAAAAGCATGGGCGGTATGGTATATTGAAAGCGTTACAAATAGTTTTAGCTATGGATAAAAGCAAGAATGGAGGATGTTTATGAAGAAAAAGAAGAAAGGAAAAGTCAGGCGGCTGTCTGTTCTGCTTGCAGGCTGCCTGTTGTTATCTATCATACCTGCAACAGCATTTGCGGCTGAAGATACAGTTTCGGCAAAAAATGAGAACGCTGTAGAAGAAACCCAGATGCCAGAGCAGCAAAAAGCAACAGAGGAAAGTACAACGAATAAAATGGAAGCTGTAACGCCTGCACCAAAAGATGAGACCAAGGCTGCGGATAACGGTGTATTCGGCACTTCCGTGGAAAGTAAAAACGACAAGGCAGAAGAGCCACAGCCATCAGAACAACCGGATACAGAGGCAGAAAGCAAGATATCAGAGCAGTCGGATGCAGAGGAAAAAAGCAAAACGGAAAATGCATTACCTGCGGAAAGAGGAGTAACGGATGTCAGTGGCGGTCAAGGTGTAGAGTACAAAACGACAGTACGGAAAAATTACACCGACATAAGGATAAATGAAACGGTTAGCTATGTAAACGGGATTGCTCTTGTAGATGGCGACCAGTCCGCACTCAATGGCAGCGTGTTGACCTTCATAAATCTGGGTGACCTGACCATCCAGGCAGCTTATGACAGTGCAGGCAACAAGACTGCACTTACCCTGGATATCAGCAAGATTCAGAGACAGACGGAGGAGCAGCAGTACTTTACAGAGTACAAGGAGAATAAGTCCAAGATGACGACCACCTATGACGGCTCCAAGATAAGTTACGCTGATAGCATAACAGATCCGGAAACTGGCAAGGTGCCCATTCATGAGATTCGGGATGACTACTACACCCGCACCCATGTCTACGAGAGGGCATGTCTTATTATCACGGCAGCGGAATCGGAATCCATTACCTCTGCCACCGTCCAGAATGCGAAATTCAACTATCAGCCGGGCGATACCCCGCAGGCCACAGCATGGGTAGCCGTTGACGATACGGACAAATATGAGATCGCCTATGAATGCTGGCAACAGTTTGAAAACAACGAACCTGTTGCCGCCTGGTATTCCGATAACGGCTCACACGGTTCTCTGCCGGTCATTACTGCGTTTGAAAGTGGAAAAGAATATGTGTATTTCGTTATGCTGAAGCCGAAAGACGGATATTCCTTTAGCAACGAAACCGCCGTTACAGTGAATGGGGAAAGCGTAAAGTCAAGTCTAAGCGGGGAATTCCTGTATGTCCCTGCTGTTAAGACCATTAAGCCAGCTGAGAGAAAGCCAATTAAACTGATTGAGATTAACGATGTAACGACTTCTTTCAAGGAGGGTGACGTCCCGGTATTTACAGGAAAGGTACCAGCTGACGCACTCTACTATATTGATTACGAAGGCTGGGCTTCCAAAGATGCCGGTGTTACTTCGTCTTAATATTGGAATGGTCGCTATGGTGATTTTGAGGGAAGTTGGGGCAAACTTCTTACTTCATTTGAAACAAATACGGAATACACATATAGTATTTATTTAAAGTTGACAGATGAAGCGGTCAAATCAGGTTACTATTTTGATAAGGGAAAAACGAAACTAAGTATCAACGGAAAAATTATGGATATGAGAGAAGAATCTATTTCTATTGAACTATACGCCTGCATTTAATGGCACTCCGACCCGTAAGAACTATACTTTTGTCGGCTGGAAGCCGTCGGTTGCAGCTACAGTGACAGGCAATGCCACCTATGAGGCTACTTGGAAGTCAAACTCTGCAACGACAACGCCGAGTGATAACAAGCCGAACACAGGAGAAACGACAAGCCCGAAAACCGGAGATACTGGCAATGGAAAAAATACTACTACGCTGGCAGAAAATAAATCAGATATAGTGACAAATCCGAAAACTGGCGATACCAGCAATATAGTTCTATGGATCGCATTGCTGTTCGGAAGTTGTGGTGCAATGGCTGTTATCATGGTAATTGGAAAGAAGAAAAAGACCATGAAGTAAGTATCTTTATGAAAAGTGGTTCGGCGGCGCAGTATAGATGGCGAATCGCCTTTTAAAAATACCAATATATATTTCTTTCATACTGAGATCAAGCATCGGTGCTGAACAGATGCAAATATAAAGAAAAGAGGAATCCTTATAACTTACAAGACAATTGTTATTGATTATGCTCCAAAGGCAAAAAAGATGGCTGCAGCCGTCGAAAAGGAAGCAAATAAAATGGCTCAAAACGGATGGGAACTGGTAACACTTTCTGTGACAAATTCAGCAAAGGCGATTCTGGTGTTCCGTGTACCGGAGAATGCCCCACAGGAGAAAACGGCAGAAGAAGAGTAGGAAATTGATTTGTGATTGAGAGAGAAAGTCTGGGCAGAAAATTGCTCAGATTTTCTTATATCTTTCAAAGTTGTGGTAGAATTGTTCATAAATTTTGTGATACAGTTTAAATATGAAAATAGAGCAATAATTGGAATTGGGTAGGGACGCAACCTGAAGTAGAGTCCCATTGAAAAGCTGATTTCGAACAAATCAACCATTGGTTCCTGTTAAAAATTGTCATACTGATATAGTCGATGCAAGAAAGCCTGCAAATAAAAAGTGATAAGGCTGACCATTTTACTTTTATTTTACATAATTGCGATTGTACCTTTTACACGTCGGCTATAGCATAAAAATGTATTATTGCAGATATTGGGTTATTTTTTTTAATGATCTGTGGGTACATGTTACAAAACGCTGAGAGGGGAATAACAGATGAGTGAGACACAAATCATCAAATTGGTTTTTGGCATTTTTATCCGTGGGTTCCGCCGTTTTGTTGCTGATTGCCTTCAGGCTGTATTACAAATATCTGATACAGGAAAAGAAGTGTAGCGCCAAAACGGTCGTGCGGTATATGTTGGCTACTCGAGGAGGAGAGAATTCCGCCGTATGTCTGCCGGTCGTAGACTACGCCGTAAACGGAAAATCATATAAAGTAGTTGGCTCGGAGTATAGAGGCTATAAATTGTGACGAAAACACACCGTGGAGTGAGAATAATTACAGCTGCTACGAGAAAAATCAGGTTTTATACATCAACCAGTCCATGAACTCAGTGATTGGCATTTCCGCTGGTCTGTGTGGCGGCTCGGCTGCCGGCGCTCTGAAAGGGAAGAAGAAAACAAGCGATGAAGAAAAGAAAAACGACGACAAATAACAGAGAATTTTCAAAATATCTTGTGTCGATCCTGCTGTTTCTGCTGTTTGAAGTGGTGGCAGTCACGCTGTGGCTTACAAAGGACAACCTGTTTTATCTGCTGAATTTCAGTTACATAGGCTGCTGCCTCACATTGGGGACGGCACTCTTTACTGCCGGGAAAC
>DJNY01000205.1:6508-7553 GCA_002441865.1 Lachnospiraceae bacterium UBA6452
TCGGCAGCTATATGCTGCTGTACCTCGGCGTGATCTCCCACGAGAATATGCAGATTGAGGGCTTCTGGTACTATTTGTTCCTCGGTGTTTTTGAAGCTGCGACTATCCACTACACGGTAGTAAAAATATTTGGACCGCTGCTGTTCGGGCGTGGTTGGTGTGGATATGCCTGCTGGACGACCATGGTGCTGGATTTTCTGCCCTATAAGCAACCGCAGAAGCCGCGAAAGGAAAAAATTGGTATTCTTCGCTATGTGATGTTCGTTCTGTCCTTGATATTGGTGTCCGGGATGTTTTTGATGAAGGTCACAAATTTGGAGCAGATCATGTTCTGGCTGTTCCTCGCCGGAAATGCGCTCTATTACGTTGCGGGTATCACACTGACCTTGGCCTTCAAGGATAACCGGGCTTTTTGCAAGTATCTCTGTCCCATCACGGTGTTCCTCAAGCCTATGAGCTATTTTTCGCTTCTGCGTGTCCACTGTGACGAGGATAAGTGCGTCCATTGCGGCAAGTGCCTGCGAGTCTGCCCCATGAATGTAGACGTCAATAAAGAGTCTCGTAAGCGAAAAAACGGAACGGAGTGCATTCTCTGCTATGAATGTGCAAAGGCTTGCCCTAAAAAAGCACTGCATTAAAATAAAACGGAGGTGCAGCCATGATCACGCAAAGAACACAATATTCACCTGTATATGCCGAGTGGATACAGGAGATTGACAGGGAACTGAAGGCACAGAATAGGAGATGGTCGAAGTCTGCTGCGACTTTTATGCTTTTTGGTGGCATCGCGTTGCTTTTGCTCATGGGCAGGAATTTCGATTATCCATATAGCTGCACTGGCTTCGTGCGTTTATTAAAAAGAATGCGAAATAATAAAATCATAATTTGAGGAGATGTGTTTATGAATGGAGTAATCCTGTATCAATCGAAATATGGCGCTGCAAAAAGATACGCTGACTGGCTTTCAGAAGAAACCGGGTTTCCGTGTATAGAAACAAAAACAGCTGATATTCATGAAATTGCTACATATGACACGATTATTTTA
>DJNY01000201.1 GCA_002441865.1 Lachnospiraceae bacterium UBA6452
TATCTCCCACCAGAAGCACCGGGGCATCAACGAGCTCTGCCATTCCCATGTTCACAATATCATTTTCCCGCAGATTGATCTCCGCCGGAGAACCTGCACCCTCAATTACAATGATGTCCGCCTTTTCGGAAAGCTTCCGGAACGCTTCCCGGATCGCAGGAAGCAGCTTTGGTTTATAGGCAAAATAATCCTTTGCCGCCATATTGCCAAGCACCTGACCGTTTACGATCACCTGACTGCCGCTGTCATTGGTCGGTTTCAGCAGGATCGGATTCATACAGACATCCGGTTCTGTTCCCGCCGCTTCTGCCTGCATGACCTGTGCCCGTCCCATTTCCGCTCCATCCTTTGTGATAAAGGAATTGAGTGCCATATTCTGTGATTTGAAAGGTGCCACACGGTAACCATCTTGTTTGAAGATCCTGCAAAGCCCTGCCACCACAAGACTTTTTCCGGCACTTGACATTGTACCCTGCACCATGATTACTTTTGCCATATTATGTTAACTCCTTGAGTTTTCCGCACTGCTCCGCATACTCTTTCATTCTTCTACACTCCTCATTCAAAGGCCCGAATGTCTCCAGCAGGCAGATACAACTTTCACATGCATCAATCCATTTCTTCGCCTCTGTAAGCTGCTGCTCACCGATCGGATAAAAAGCCTTCTGTGCTATGACTCTGACAGCAAGCGCCTCCGCGATTCTATATTCCACATCATTTTCCGCTAAAATACCTGCTGCAAACGAAATCCTCTCCCGCTGCAGTCTTCTGTAAACGGAAATACCTGCTCCGCCGCCGCTGATCACAAATACCTTAGGAGTTTCACCGGATTTCATCCATTTTCCCGGATCTGTCTGTTTTCTGTCCTCTGCATCCAGCATACAGGGAACACCCAGCAGCGGATCAAACGCCATATCTGCCACGCCATACAGCTTCTGTACTCTGTTACCGCTGAAAATTTTCTCCGGCGTATCTATCTCAATGCCGCCATCCTCCACGCATGCGATCAGATCCGAAACCTGCTGTGCCAGGTCCAGCTCATGCAGTGACATGATGACTGCCACATTTTTCTCTCTTGCCAGCCGTCGTATCCCCGACAAAATATCCAGTTTATAGCGGATATCCAGATAGGAAGTCGGTTCATCAAGCACCAGAATCTCTGTTTCCTGACAGATTGCCCGTGCTAACATGATACGCTGTCGTTGTCCATCACTTACTTTATTAAAGTCCTGCGAAGCCACATCCTCTGCATGAACAAATGCAATGGCTTCCTCTACCTTCTGCCAGTCTGCCTCCGTTAAAATGCCGAGCCTCCCGGTATAAGGATAACGGCCTGTTGCAACGATATCACGACAGGTCATCAGCTCCGGTCTGATATGCTCCGTCATGACCATAGCGAGTTTCTTTGCAATCTCCGCTTCTTTCATCGTTTCCATTGCCTGTCCGCCCAGAAAAATACTGCCGCCCAATGTTTTCAGTTGTCTGGTAACACTCTTTAAAATAGTGGATTTCCCGCATCCGTTCGGCCCGATCAAAGACAGCACTCTGCCCGGTCTGACACACAGACTGATCTCTTTTACAAGAGGGCTTCCGTAGCCGACTGTCAGGTTGTCTGTCTGTAACCCGCTCATAGGCTTCCCCTCCTCTTTTTCAACATCATCACAAGAACAACCGGTACAAGCAATACTGCTGTCACAGAACTGATACTGATCTCAGTCGGTGCAAATACTGTTCTGGCAATTCCGTCACAGAACAGTGTAATGACTGCACCTCCCAGAAAACAGCCCGGTATCAGCAGAAGCGGCTTCGCTGTTTTAGTCAGTGTTTTGACCAGATGCGGAACGGCGATCCCCACAAAGGAGATCGGGCCTGCAAATGCTGTCACACAGGCTGACAAAATGCTTGATAACAGGATCAAAAGGACGCGCAGGAGTCCGATCCGCACACCCATATTCCGTGCATATGCCTCTCCCATCTGATAAGCACTGATCGGTTTTGCCAAAAGAAATGAAACACACACACCAAGCAGTACCAGAACCGTCATCAACCGGACAGACTGCCACGTCATACCGGAAAAGCTGCCCAGTGACCAGTTATGCAGATTGACAATATTGGAATCATCTGCAAAGGTTACACAGAAATCGGTGATCGCCGAACAGATGTATCCGATCATAATACCGCAGACAACCAACATGGACATATCATGCACACGTACGGAAACAAGCAGTACAAAGCCCATCGCCAGCAAAGAGCCAAGAAATGCAGCTACTACCATGCCCCAGGAGGAAAGTGTGATCCCTTTTCTGAGGAAAGCGATCATTGTGATCGCCACGACTAACTTTGCCCCGGATGAAATACCCAGTACATAAGGGCCTGCGATCGGATTTCCAAAGAAGGTCTGCAATAAAAAGCCGGACACGGAAAGTGCCCCGCCTAAAAGCAGTGCCGCCAGTATTCTCGGCAATCTGATCTCCCATATGATGTTATATGCTGTCCCATTTTCCTGATCTCCCAGCAGGATCTGTCTGATCTGTTCTCCGGTCAGTGCAATGCTGCCACTGCAGATATTCCACCAGATCACCAGTCCAAGCAAGATAAAGATCAATAAAAAGGACAAAATGTAACGTTTTCTTCCCGCTTTCATTTTACCTCTTTCAGATACTTCAGTTCATGCGAAGTATCTCCCGTCATTACCGCATGCAGATCCTCGATAAAAGATGCAATTCCTGTCGTCTTCTGGAAAAAGTCAGCTGTTGTACAATACACTTTTCCGTCTTTTATTGCCTTAAAATCACCAAACAGCGGACTCTTTGCAAGCAGGGTATCCACACTGTCAAGTTCTCCTTCTATCGTACTGTTATAAATTAAAATATCCGCATCCTTTGTCTGTGCATAAAAATCTTCCATCTGCATATTCATGGTGGAAAGAGCATTTTCATCCTCTTCTTTGACTGCCTGCGGCAAATAACTGCCACCTGCAAGCTGTATCATTTTTGCGATATAATCTCCCGGCTTTCTGATGTTCACCGAACCATTGGAAGTGATATAGAAAAATGCCATCGTCTGATCCGTTGCTTCCTTTTTCATGATCGGTTCCGCCTTGGCAACCTGCTCCTGATAAAAGGTATCTGCCTGTTCCTCTTTTCCAAATAATACACCATACAGTCTGATCCATTCAAGTCTTCCGAGCGGATGTGATTCATAGCTGGAACGTTCCACCAGAACAGGGATTCCAAGTGCTTCCAGTTTTTCCTTTACCTCCGGATTATGCAGGATCATTGTGTTTTCAATGGCAAGATCGCAATTTTCGCTGATGATTTTCTCATAATCAGGCTGATTATACTTACCCGCATATAAGATATCGCCGTCTGCCATTGCCTCGGAAGCTGCCTGAATGTACCAGTCCTCCTGCTTTGTACCAGACAGCCGGATATCATCAAGTGCATCTATTGCCTGTAAAAGATCCATGACCGAAGTAGAAACCACATATGCCTTTTTGGGCTGTCTGAGCATTGTCACATCTGCCGGCAGGTTAGTCACTGCTTCTTCTCCATCCGGAACAAGCAAAAACCGCTCATCTCCGATCATGATCATTTTATAAACTCCATATTCCTCTATCTGAAACTCCGTCGCATACAAAAGCGATACGTCGCCTGTTTTTTTCAATGTTGTAAAATCGATTCCACCGTCGGCTTCTTCTGTTGTTTCTTTCCGGTCTGCCGACGTTTCATTGTCATCCGGCTCCTGCCCCATTTCATATTCTTTCTCTGCTTTGGCAAGTGCCTCTTCATCCTGTCTGAAGATCAACTGATACTCTATCTCATGCGGAACACTCATTGCTGTCGTATCCGCAGTAATATCCATTTCACAATCCAGACCATCGATCGGGATCGTAAATGTAGAATTATCTTTCTCATCCTCTGCAGACTCATCCATATACTTTACGCCGTTTACCAGCATGTAATCATAATGCTTACTGCTGAAGACCAGCTTTGCATATGCCTGTCCATCTTCTACAGAAACAGAAGCGGGCGAGGCAACAGATGCCTTGCCCGTTCCGCCCAAAAGCTTTACATAAACTGTATAACTTCCATCTTTTAGTGCCTCTTCTTTGTCAGAAGTCCCGCAGCCTGTAAAAAGGAGCAGCATACCCAGTAATAACATTCCAATTCTGATTCTGATCTTCATTTTCTTCTGTTCCATAGCTGCTCCCTCTTTCTAAACTACTTTTTATTCTTCCACCGCTTTGGCATCTGATACACTTACCCTGTGGTCATACCATTTGCCTTTTTTCCCTAAGATTGCAAGATCAAATTCCTGTTCCAGTGCTTCTACCGGTACATCAAATCCATATACTTCTTCCTCTGTACCATCCTCATACTTGACAGTATCTGTTGTCGGCTCCAAAAGTGCCGCACCATCTTTCTGTGCATCCTCTGCTGTTCCGACAAACAGATTTACGATATTTTTAGAAGCCAGGCTGATATGAATTGTCATCCTGCCGTCTTTTACTGTTAAAGTGCCCTGACCGTCATTTGCTTCATTCACATGGAACATACTGCTGTCAGTATTAAAAGCTGCTGTATAAGTGCCATCTGCTAAAGCTGCTGACTGATCATCACTCAGTTTTTTTTTTCGTCTGCTGCAGATGTATCTGCAAGATCAGCATTTGCGATTGCATCTGCTGTGTGGTTTACATAAATCTTCTGTACATCAGCGATCTCGCCGAGACCAGCAATCTGGCAGTCAACAGAATCGAATGCACCGCTTGCTTCAAACTGGCTCTTCCAAGAATCATCGTCATCACCTGCCATATCGTTATTAGCATGATCACCTGCTACAACCATAAGTGGACGAAGGACAACTTTCTTGTAACCTGCATCTTTAACTGCTGCGATAACATTTTCACATGCTGTTTCTTCAGGCTCACCTTCTACTGTTCCGATGAATACATTGTCATATCCAAGATCTGCCATCTGTGAAGCCATCTGGCTGTAGCTTACTTTTGCTGTATGAGAAGTACCATGTCCCATAAATACAAACGCTGTGCCGTCTTCTTTTGCTGCATCTAAAGAAGCATAACCTGCAGTCTGAACTGCTTCTGCTGTGATTGCTTCAGCAACTGCCTTCTTATCCTCGTTTACAACGGAAGCATCTGCTCCGACTTCACCAAGCAGTGGCTCAGCTACTGTAACGGAACCGAACTGATCCTGATATTTTTCAACTGCTTCTACCAGTTCATCATACTCTGCGCCATGCATCAGATGTGTTGGCTGCACAACCAGATTTACAACACCGTTATCAACCGCACGTTGCAGTGCCTGATCCATATTGTCGATTGCTTCGCCATCTCTTGCCTGAATATGGTTGATGATGATCTGTGCTGTAAATGCTCTTCTGACTGACCAGTCAGGATTAGCTTCTGCTAATGCATCTTCAATGCTCTTGATATCCTTTACACGGCTGTCATTGAATGATGTACCGAAGCTGACTACTAACAGTTCGTTTGCACCGATGCCATCTTCATTTAACGGATCATCCTTGGAAGCATCTCCTGTATCACGTCCGAAATAATCAGGATCTGCATTTTCGCCGCTTACAAGCTCTTTCTGCGCATCTGTCAATGCATCCCATGCTTCTTTTGCTGCTTTACACTGTGCATCTGTCTCATCTGTTCTTTCCTGTACATAGATTGCATCGATCAGGGCTGCAACTTCATCTGCCTTTGCCTGATCATCTTCTGCATCTGTTGCCTCTGCGTCAGTAGCATCTGTGGCATCTTCTGTGCTATCTGTTACGTCTGTGGCTTCTGTTGTATCTGCTGTATCAGATGCTGCTTTGGAACCACAACCTGTTACCATTGCCATAGTCAGTACTGTGGCAAGTAAAACTGTTACGATTTTCTTTTTCATAACGTCCTCCTTAAAAAATTTAAAAATATGGTATATGTTTCATGGATGCGACTGGGAAGATTCGATACGTCATGCCTGCTTTCTTTTCTTGCTGCAAAAAGAAAAATCCGGTATAACCGGATTCTTACAAGCCCTCAAAAGAAGCCATCTGTAAAAAACAAACAGCCTGCCTTTGCAGTACGACCAATGCCTCGTGATCCGGGAACTTCCCTGTACCAAACAACTGGCAGGTTTCCTGGCTGAAAGATCATCACATGCCTTTTACCTTCCCAGCTTAGCCAGTGGCATATTGCAAAGCCATGCTCCTTTATCACAGTGACGAGATCGTACAGGAATCACACCTGTTTCCCTTTTAACCCTTGCATCCGCTATCCGGATCCGTTTTGATCAGATAGCATGTGGTGCGCAGGCACCATTTGTTTATCTATGAAACTGTGGCTAGTGTAGCACAAACTGCGGAACATGGCAAGGCTAACCTGTCATTCCAGAGATAACAGATGACTTCTGAATAATACCATCCGGTCAAAAACCTTCGGCGCCTGCTCTCCTGCAAACCGGATCGACACCTTATTACCGACCTGCGAGATCACCTTACCTGTGCCAAACTTTTTATGATGCACCTCTACGCCCGGCTGTAATCCTTCTGCAAATGCCTGATAAACAGCTTCCTCTATCATATTTTCCTGTGCCTGTCCCTGCATCAAAGCCTTTGAGTAAGCACTGTACACTGTATTGACTGCTTTTACACTGCGTCCCAGAAGCTGATCCCGGAATAAAGAAGGCGTTTTAAGTGCAAATAAATAAAGTTCTTCCCTTGCTCTTGTCACGCCAACATAAAAAATCCGCCGTTCTTCCTCATAAGACTCCAGTTCTTTGCCATCCATGCGTTTTGCAGGTACTTCCTCCGGAAAGACACCATCCAGTACATCCAAAAGATACACACGGTCGTATTCGAGTCCTTTGCTCGAATGGATCGTCGACAGGATAAACGGACAATCATATGCCGGCTCCTTATGCTGCATTACATCCTGCAAATAAGAAAGCCTGTTCAAAAAATCCTGTAACGTATCCGTACGCGATGCGATATTTTTCAGGATAAATACTTTATTTTCTTTTAAACCTGCTTTTTCCAGATACTCCCGATAGCCCATATACTGCACGATGCGTCCGATAGCTCTGCCCGCCTGCTCCGTCCGGATATGATTTAAATGCGTCCTGATTGATTTCAGGCTGCTAACTGTTCTTGCCTTCAATCCACAATGATCGATCGCAGCATCCAATACCGGAATATCCCTCTCTATGCTGATCTGCACTGCCTGCATAGCATCCAGCTTTTTCAGATACATGTTCAGTTTGTAATAAATCTGCATAAAGCTTTCCGTATCATACGGATTCAAAGCAAATTTTATGATATTTCTGATATCCTGCACGATCCGATGCGTAAAAAATCCCAGCTCCGCATTTTTGATCCGATATGGGATCTGTTCATATTCCAGCAGATCCACAAGCGGAATCACACTCTCATTATCCCGGTATAAAACCGCTGTCTGCTCGCTGCAGCCATTTGCCACCTTTGCCAGATAGGTATACTGTGCCCCTCTGGAAGACAGCTCGATCACATGCACATCCTGCTGTGGTTCTCTTGTAGCATGCATTTCCTTTTTATGCCGCAGTGTATTCTTCCTGATAAAGTGATCCGCCCGCTCTACAATACGTGCATTTGACCGGAAGTTTTCCTCCATCAAAAGTACTTTGGCGTTTTTGTGATCTTTCTCAAATTCCAAAAGTGCCTGTGGGTAAGCTGCCCGGAACCCATAAATACTCTGATCCTCATCCCCGACCATAAATAGATTATCGTTAGCACCAGCCAACAATTTAATGATCTCATGCTGGATCTTAGAAGTATCCTGTGCCTCATCCACACAGATATAATGATACTTCTTTTGGAAATCAGACAGTACTTGTGGCACCTTTTTCAAGATCGTGTAAGCATGAAGTAACTGATCATCATAGTCCATCAGCTTTTCTTCCCGCAACCTGCTGCAATACCTTTGATAAATGCGTGCAATCGGAATTCCTTCGCACGCCTTCTCAAATTCACGTATCTCACTTTCTGAAAGCATGCTGTTTTTGATATAGGTAATGTAGGAACGAACACTCTGCAGATCACTCTCTGTCGGATATTCTCCTGCCTCCTGCACATAGATCTGCGACAGCATCCCTGCAATCTGCTTTTCATCTGTAAGCAGTTCAAATGCAGTCTTTCCGATCCTTCTGCCATACTCATAAATTACCTTTGAACAAATTCCGTTAATGGTGCGAAATTCCATCCGCGAAGCCAGCTCACTGCCAAACAGATACCGGAAACGCTCCGCCATGTCCTTTGTCGCCGCCACTGTATAGGTCAGCGTCAGTATTTCCTCCGGATATACCGAACAGCACTTTACCATATATCCAAGACGCGTCACCAGCACGGTCGTCTTTCCACTTCCCGGAACCGCCAAAAGCAGTACAGGACCTTCTACTGCCTGTACTGCTGTAAGCTGCTGTGGGCTGAGGGTAATATTCAGTTGGGTGAGGTGGGTGAGAAAATCTTGATGAGTCATGAATTGTATAAAATCCTTTTCTATATTTATTCCAACATTCAAATTTTTGTAACGAAATATTCTACATAGTCTATAAGACAATTTACTGTTCTTGTCACTTAACTATCAATATCTTAACAGCACTCCTCGAATATCGTTTTTAACTTATTTTCAAATGTTTTAATTTCTTCTAGTTTCTTATCCAACTGTTCCCAGATATGTTCACCTGCTAACTCTTCGTCTGTCTTGCTATGCTTCGTCACAAAAGGAGTCCTCCACTGCCAATTTTCCTTTTGCAATCTGGAAGGGAAATACTCATTAATCTTTTTACATACCTCTCTCTGTTCATCTGTTAAATTTTTCGCACTAAGAGAAAGTTGTATAAAAAACTCTCTACCATCAATATTCCTAATTTCATAAAAATAATGATTTTTGGTATTCCAGCCGCTATCTGGTTCCTCTGTATCCGGCATAAGGCGTGAAATATAGTCTGTTTTAAATCGTATGTAGGTCTTAGTACACTTTTCTAGCACGACTTCTATTTCGCCCTTTTCTGTCTTGGATACAGCCCATGTTTTTATAAGGTCTCCCAAATCTGACGTACGGTCTGGTTTATTTTCAAATATTAAATCTAAGGCTTTCTGGTGTTTTGCATATATTTCTGCACAAATTCGTGTCAAATTATCGTCTCCCACAATATCCCTCCTGATTGTTTCTGTGTAATTATCGATAAGCAATGCTACATCAGGTAAAAGTTTCACTTTTTTTCTCGCATTTTCTATAATATTAAGCACATCCTGATATGACATAGAACACCAGTATTCCGGATCACTGGCATCTGTTCCCTCTGGCGAAAGGAAAATATACATTTTCTTATAACTTGAATATGTATCTTCCACAATTTTTCGATATCTGTTCAATTGATTATCATGTTCTGTGGTATCAATTTTATTCTCTATACACAATACAAATTTTTCATCTTTCGATACAGCAAGCACATCAACATTATTCCATTCTCTCTGAATTATAAAATCATGGCAATCCATCAACAAAGTATCAAAAACATCTGCTTCCTCAGAAAAGGATGTAACCACATATTGGATAAATCCTCGAATAATGCTATCACCCAATCCATGATTTTCATTCGGGCTAAGTAGCCATGAAAGCATATTACTATGACGAATTTCGGTTCTTGTAATCTTCAGAATATCGAATAAATTGAATTTACTTGTCCATTCTGACAATGGATCTAAACACTCAATATCTAATAGAAAATTCTTGAGTGCCTTTGCATTATCTTCCTCCTGTTCTGGCAACTCTGCCGCATCATTATACGCATAATTACGAAATTTACGCAGGTTAGCTAAATATCCATTTACTAAAGCAGCTATATTTCCTGAAGAATTGTCCATCAGAGCTTTTTGAAGTGCATCCCTCGCCTCTATTTCAAAATTATTGGAAGTAACCACATCCCAAAACTCCTTCTGACCCACATTTTTCCAAAGATAAAAAGTATCTCCAGAAAAAGTCTGAATCGTATTTTTACTTAACTCCAGCGTTTCCAAATAATTTCTATATAGTTTTCTAATACTGTCATAAGATAATTGTTTCAATGTTTCAATATTCAATATGTATCCCTCTCTATTTTCGATCTAGTTCTTCTAATCGCTTAAGCCATTTTTGAATACAACCTCTTTGTAAAAATTTCAGTAATGTTCCTTCGCTAAAACGTTCTGCTCTAATTGCTCCAACCAATAATGCCATAATGCCTCGTCCATCCATATGTGAAATATCAGCCTCTGACATGGAATCTACTCCCCATTCAATTTGATTACATTGCAATATATCCATATAATTGTTTAACCCATACTCTGGATGCTCATCCACAAACTGATATATTACTTCCTCTAAATCAACTATTTCTCTTCGGTACTCTACATAAGGCATCTGATAAGGATTCTCATGCGTGCCATCTCCTGTTTGAAATTCTGGCATCCATTTTCCATAAGATTCATCTTCTATTTTCAAAATAAATTCTGTTATTCTTTTATATGTATCACTCATTTTTCTTTCCATTCTTTCATTAATTTTAGTGTGTATATTATATTAAATTAAAACTATCACTTATGTTTTCTTCCAATCGTTCTTTTATATTTTAAGCCAAATCTGAATTATTGTCGATGTATAATAACTAGATTTCACTAATGTGAAAATAATTTATCTTATTCTAACTAATAAGAACATAGAATAGCTTTATCATATAATTTTATGAATAACTACATCTTCCAATACTTATATTGGATGTTTTTTATAAACATTTGCAACGTCAATATGTTTTGGTGATATTTTCTATACAGAATACATACTGACCGTTTGCTATATAAAACTGATTAAATACTTCATAGCTTTTTTTGTCACGATCTACAGTTATTACTATGTCGTACGTTCTGCCCTCATCTAACCCCTTGTCCATTTCATCATTTAAATCAATTATATATTTCCAGTACAATTGTTCTTTCTCCGGTATTACATTATTATCCTTTTCCTCATTCTTGTCTTTAGTATTCGCACTCATATCATACACTTCTTCGCGCGAACGCAACAAATTAGGAATATCTTCATCTGATATTTCTATATCATTTTTATATACAACGCCTTCTGAGTCATATATTTCAAATTGCATATTATATTCGAATTCCCCAGAAGAATTTTGAAGCACAATCTGCCCATCTGACTCAAATAAAACATTTATTGTAGCATTTTTTGGGTAGACTACATTTACAACAAAAACTAAGCATAAAGAGCTTACAAATGCTAATATTGCAAACTTACAACCATATTTCTTAAGTGCTTTCCATATCTTATCTTTTTTCAGTTCTTTTCTATACATATATAGCAGCATCAAAAACATAATCGAAAACAGGATAATTATAACTATATATTCCAGCTTTTCCCATCCATCACTACATATGGCATCTATTACCAATGACGATGCCATATAAATACAAAGTATTTGTAAGTATATTGTCGTATTATCTACCAAGCTTTGAAACCTAATATCTGACTTTTCATCATATGACTTATAATCAGGATTTTTTAGATTATACCTCTGTAAATCTGTTGCAATAAAGCCCAAAATATAAATTAATATAATAAATGCAATGGCAACAATAATTGAAAATCCTATTCCAAGCCACCAAAACAGTACTCCCTGTGGCACAACCGAAAATGTTTTTGCCAAATATTTCCAAGAAAAATTACATATTGCCCATACAGCAGCAACAATTGCTAGTAGTGCTCCTAATCTTGTAGATCTTCTCTGTTCCTCATCATTATCTTTACTCTTACCGATTGTTTCCTGTACCTCAGGATAATTGGGTTTGGTATCCTGCTTTTTTTTTAGCTATTTTTTTCTTTCCCATAAATTCTTCTCCTTCTGTTATTTAAATAAAATTGGAATCTTATGTGATATATCAATATTCCTGTTTTATTTTTACCACATATTAAGTCCAATAAATAATACTTTATTGTTTTTTACCAAAAAATATCTGAAATTTTCACCCAGTCTCCTCGCTGGTATGAAAATTCCAGATATTATAATACTTCCTATTTCCTCTCTATCAGCCTTGCATACTCCTTTTCATCAATATGATACTTCTTCCTTAAAATGATATAGGATATCAGTAAGGCAATTACCGGTATCAGCACCATGCCCAGTCTGAATAACAGTGCCTGCGAGGTTGTGATCTCTCCGATGTATTGGTTTGCTTCCAATAAAGCACCTTCACTTGTAAGCGTCCCCTTATTGACTGCAATCTCCAACGCACTGATCGCCTGGCTCTTTGCATATATGCCGCTTATGAGCAGCACCAGTGTTGACAGTCCCTGGTTGATACCGCCGGCAAGCTTCACGCTGAACGAACGCACTGCAGATATCACGGAGTCATGTCGCTCATGAAATCTGGCTTCATCATATTCGATCGTATTATTGATCATGACAACTATCGCCAGATTCATCAGTCCCTGAAAAAAGAAAATAACGAATCCTATTGCATTCAGAAGGATCACATTTTTCGGCAGCACATAGCCAAAGCCCATAAAACAGGCATATCCCACTAATAAAACGATAAAGCAGACCTTTAGGATTTTTTCTCTGGAAAAATGCTTTGCCAGCCACGCATAACTTGCCTGTGAGATCAGCATGCCCAGTCCGTACATAACCGTGAAATAAAATACCAGATTGCCGCTTTCCGAATAGCCATATTCTATGTAAAAGAAATTCACGCCAAAAATGATAAGAATATTACAGGTTATGTTGAAAAATATAGACGCAATTCCCGCTGCAACAAGCTGATCATTCCTTGCAAAGATCCGATACATATCTTTTAATGACAATTTTTCCGTTTGTTCTTTTCTATTCCGCTCCTGAATCCCGAATGCTGTCAGCATTTGGAATCCGACAAGTGCCAGCGCTACAATGAGTGCCACCACTCTGTAAGCATTTACGGCGTTCCCTCCTATGACAACCGGTACAACACCGGCAACAGAAAATTGCCCTATGCATACAAAAATACTCATGATCGTTACAAGCGAATCTCTGGTGCCCGGATCCGAGCTTAATGATGGCAGCACGCCCCAATAGGCAATATCATTCATCGTGTATGTCATGCCCCACAGCAGATAAAAGAGGCTGTAAAATGCAACAAA
>DJNY01000146.1 GCA_002441865.1 Lachnospiraceae bacterium UBA6452
ATTCTTACATACCGATCAGTGCGCCGTCTAATATGGTAAGCTATAAATATGCAAAATCGGATAAACCGACTGTTTCCACATATGCAACAAAGAACAGTGTAAAGCTGACTGTAAGCGGATATAACACAGGTTATGAAATCTATCGCAAAAACGGTAAGAAGTTTAAAAAGATCGCGACTATGACAGATGATGTTTATACGGACACAGGTCTGAAAAATGGCGTATCCTATACTTATAAGGTGCGTGGTTATTATTACAACCGTGATACGAAAGAGAAATATTACAGTGATTACAGAGTGGTCACAGTAAAAGCGGCAGATGCAGCCAATATTTCTGTTTCCGTTACAAAGGCATCCAAGTCTTCCGCAAAGATCAAGTGGACGAAAGTACCGAATGCCGTAAAATATGAAATTTATCGTTCCAGCTCTGAAAATACGGATCCGAAGACGGTTTCCAAGAAATTCAGTGCGTCCGGCAGAAAGTCATATTTGTCAGATAACCGTTATGAACTGATCAAAACACTTGGAAAATCCAAAACGAGCCTGACGGATAAGAAGCTGACAACGGATCAGAAATACAGCTATGTTGTTGTGGCTTATTATAAGGCAGGCGGTAAGACGGAATATGTATCCGGCGGCGGTTCTGCATTGATGGCACTGGATACGACTGTCAAAAATGTATATGGTGAAGTAAACGGTTCCAATGCGAAGATCACATGGGACAAAGATACGTTTGCAACGAAGTATGAACTGGAATACACCATGTACAATATCAACGGATATGCAAAAAATACAACACCGATCAAGACTTCTACAAAGAAAAACACTTATACCATCAAGGGACTTGGTGCAGGAGAGACTGTAACAGTTCGTATCCGTGCGGTAGGAAAAGGAAACATATACGGAAGATGGACAGCGGCTTCAAGCTGGTCTTCCTCCTTTAACAGTCTTGCACCGGTCAAAGGTATTAAGGCTTCTGCCGTGACAAAGAAGACATCAGACGGCAAGACGGTCAATGGTGTGAAGATCACATGGAAAGCAGTAAATGGTGCAAAATACTACAAAGTATACCGTTCCACTTATGAGGGCACATATGATAGAGATAAGAAACTGTATTATCTGCCAAATGGTTCTCTGATCAAAAAGGACGGAAATGATGATTTCTATTTTACGACTTCTTCTCTGAAAACGGATGGCTACAGAGACAGCAGCAGTTATGAAAGCTATGAAGAATATAATGGGGTGACAGGTTCTGTTGTTGGTACTACCGCTTATGATTATGAGGATGTTCCAGCAGGTGTGACTTATTATTATACAGTCAAGGCTTATGGGGAAACACCGATGGCCGGAACAGATTCCAACGTATATTCGGTTATGTCTTCCAAAGCTGCAAAAGTAACAGCAGACGGCATCAATACCGTTACACTGAAAAACAGCAGGAAAGGCAAAGTAACAGTAACCTTCAACACTGTACCGGGCGCAAAGAAGTATACGGTTTATCGTTCCATGAAGAAGGGCGGCAAGTATACGAAGGTTGCAACCGTCAAAGTGACCAAGAAAAATAAGAACAAGAAGACCTTAAGCTACACAGGTAAAGCAGCAAAGAAGAAAACATACTATTACAAAGTAGTGGCGGAAGGAACAAATGAACTGAAGGCAGATATGAATATCGAGTCTGCTGCGAAGAAGATCAAAGTAAAGAAGTAAAAGATACAGGATCTTGTAATATGTAATAGAAAGAAAAACAGGAGATCTCCGGCAGATGCGCAGTCGTCCGCCGGAGATTTTTGCCTGCACGAGTTCTGACCATTGGGATTTGGAGGATTTTATTGCACCAGATGTCGAAAAGATGTAAACTGATAACAGGGTATGCAAATAAGGGTATGCAAAATGGGAGGCATTTTATGCGTTGTATTTATAAGACAGACAATGGCGTTTTATCAAAACTGAAAGATTTTGAGCCGGACGTATGGGTAAACCTTGTCGCACCGGATATGGACGAGATCGTCTCGACGGCCAAACAATATGGCATTGATGTGAATGATATGAAGGCAGCGCTGGATGATGAGGAGAGTTCCCGTGTGCAGCTGGAGGACGGTTATACCCTGATCCTTGTCGATATTCCGTCGACTGAGGTGCGTAATAACCAGAATGCCTATACGACAATCCCACTCGGTATTTTGCTTGTCAGAAATGCGATCATCACGGTCTGTGGTTCAGAGACACCGGTGCTGACCTATTTTTCGCAGAATCTTGTCAGGGGTTTTTCGACCAAAAAGAAGATGCGTTTTGTGTATCAGATCCTGCTTCGGACAACTAATATGTATCAGGCATTTCTGCGTGTCATTGATAAGCGCCGCAGTGAGATCGAGCAGAGGGTCAGCGAAGAAAATGATACAGAGGACAGAGATCTGATCCACTTACACGAGCTGGAAAGCAACCTTGTCTATTTCGCAACGTCATTAAGTGCAAACAGAGTCGTGCTGGAACGCCTGACACGCTATGAGCGGATCGAACAGTATCCGGAGGATAAGGAAC
>DJNY01000073.1:0-27609 GCA_002441865.1 Lachnospiraceae bacterium UBA6452
TTTCGGTTTGACTGTCTGTATACAGGTTATCTGGGCAACATCCGGCAGATCAATCTGGTAGAAGAGATCAGAAAAGAACTGCTGACGGATGATGCTCCTTGCATCATTGATCCTGCTATGGCTGATTTCGGCAAACTGTATACAGGATTTGATACTGCCTATGTACACAAAATGAAGGAGCTTTGCGGGCAGGCAGATGTGCTTTTGCCCAATCTGACAGAGGCAGCATTTCTGACCGGGCTTCCGTACCGGACAAGAATGTCCGAGGCAGAGGTGCATGTGCTGCTGAAAGGGCTTGCAGCCTTAGGACCTAAACAGATTATTTTAAAAGGTGTCAGTGATACACCGGATCAGATCGGTGTAGCGGTCTATAATTGTGAAGACGACAGAGTTTCTTATTATTTTACGAGAAGATTACCGAGGAACGGCTATGGAACAGGGGACTGTTTTGCATCTGCTTTTACCGGTGCTTATATGAAAGGAATGGAAGTCAAGGAGGCAGCAGCACTTGCCGCTGATTTTGTCCTTGCAGCCATGGAAGCAACAGCCGGAGATGAAGAACACTGGTATGGCGTACATTTTGAACAGGCACTGCCGCTTTTGATGAAACGACTGGTTATAGGCTAAAACTATAACAGGTTGTTTTATTTCCCTATTAGACAGATAGGAAAACCCGTGCTACCATAAATACATCAAAAAGAAATACCAAAAAGAAAAACCAAAAGAAACAGGAGCGTGAATAAAATGAGTAAAAAACCATATGCAGAAAGAAATTTAAAATTTGAAACATTACAGCTTCATGTAGGACAGGAAAGCCCGGATCCGGTAACGGATGCAAGAGCCGTTCCGATTTACCTGACTTCCTCGTATGTATTCCATAACAGCCAGCATGCAGCAGACCGTTTCGGTCTTCGTGATGCAGGTAATATTTACGGAAGACTGACAAACCCGACAGAAGATGTATTTGAACAGAGAATCGCAGCACTCGAAGGCGGTGTTGCAGCACTTGCAGTCGGCAGTGGAGCAGCAGCACTGACTTATGCATTCCAGGCAGTTGCACACAAAGGAGATCACATCGTAGCAGCCAAGAATATTTACGGCGGCACCTATAATCTGCTTGCACATACGCTTCCGGATTACGGCATAGAAACAACATTTGTAGATCCTTTTGATTATGAAGGCATTGAAGCAGCAATCAGGGAAAACACAACAGCGATCGAGATCGAAACACTCGGCAATCCGAATTCAGAAGTGGTTGATATTGAAAAAATCGCAAACATTGCACATTCCCACAATATCCCGTTGATCGTAGATAACACATTTGCGACACCTTATCTGGTACGTCCGATCGAGTATGGTGCAGATATTGTCGTACATTCCGCAACAAAATTCATTGGCGGACATGGAACCACGATCGGTGGCGTGATCGTAGACAGCGGCAAATTTGACTGGACAAAGAGTGACAAATATCCATGGCTTGTTGAGCCAAACGTATCATATCATGGCGTCAGCTTTGCAAAGGACTGCGCACCGGCAGCTTTTGTGACATATATCCGTGCGATCCTGCTGCGTGATATGGGAGCAACTTTATCACCGGTACATGCGTTTATCTTCCTGCAGGGACTTGAAACATTATCACTGCGTGTAGAGCGTCATGTGGAAAATGCACTGAAGGTCGTACAGTTCTTAAAGGATCAGCCACAGGTAGAAAAGGTAAATCATCCTTCCGTATCCGATGATCCGGAGCAGCAGAAGCTTTATAAGAAATACTTCCCGAACGGTGGCGGTTCCATCTTTACTTTTGAGATCAAGGGAGATGCGAAAAAAGCACAGGATTTCATCGACCAGCTTGAACTGTTCTCTCTGCTTGCCAATGTAGCAGATGTGAAATCGCTTGCGATCCATCCGGCATCTACGACACATTCTGAATGCAACGAGGCTGAACTGTTAGATCAGGGCATTAAACCAAACACGATCCGCCTTTCTATCGGAACAGAGAATATTGATGATATCATCGAAGACCTGGCAGAAGCATTTAAGGCGATTGAGTAGACAAACTGCACGGCAGCATAGAAATTAAGAAGGAAAAGAATAAACATGTGAAAACACCGGCAGATGCTGCAAAGCATAAGCCGGTGTTGTATTTTATAGGTGAATAACAAAAAAACATATAAATCTTATTCAGTCCGGGTAGAAGCAACAAAATTCTTGATCGCCTGAAAGCTTTCTTTGCTGACAACATGTTCCATCTTGCAGGCATCCTCTGCTGCAATTTCAGGATCCACACCAAGCTTTGTCAGCCAGGAAGTCAGAAATTCATGCCTTTCATAGATCATATCCGCAATTTCACGGCCTGCATCGGTAAGATTGATAAAGCCGGCATCACTGACTGTGATCAACTGCTTTTCACGGAGATTTTTCATTGCAATACTGATACTGGATTTTTTAAAGCCAAGTTCATTGGCAATATCAACGGAGCGAACAACCGGGAGCTTTCTGCTCAGGATCAGGATCGTCTCTAAATAATTTTCTGCTGATTCATTAGGTGCCATTTCAATTCCCTTTCTTACGCAAAACGTATTAAAATAACGAGCTTTTTTGTATTGACGCAAGTATAGCACATTTCTCAAAAAAAAACAATAAAAGTTGTTGACATCTAATATTCGTTAGAGTATACTAACCTCGAAATGAAAGAAAATTATCGATAAGCTCCGGAACGGAGCCGAAAAAGAAAGAAAGGGATGAATATGATGCCTCTGTCAATGGCAAAAGAAGGAGAGCCTAATGTAATTAAAAAAATAGGCGGTAAAGAAGAAACCAGACAGTTCCTGGAAAATCTTGGATTTGTAACGGGCGGCATGGTTACGGTGATATCCCAGATGGGTGGTAACCTGATCGTAAATGTCAAAGAGTCCCGCGTTGCCATAGGAAAAGATATGGCAAATAAAATTATGATCTGATGAGCAGGGTAAACTGTCAGGCATCGTCAGATGCGTGATAATATAATAAAGAAAAGGAGCATAAAAATGGCAAACGAGTCAAAAACACTGAAAAACGCTGCTGTTGGTGCAACTGTCAAAGTTAAAAAGCTGACGGGTGATGGTCCTGTCAAAAGAAGAATCATGGACATGGGCATCACAAAAGGCGTAGAAATCTATGTAAGAAAGGTAGCACCACTTGGTGATCCGGTGGAAGTTACAGTAAGAGGCTATGAGCTGTCACTGCGTAAGGCAGATGCAGAAATGATTGTTATTGAATAACAATTTTTTTTGTCTGTACGTTAGTAAAAACTAACAAAAGTAAGCAACAGGCTATTTTAATTAGTTGTATAAAATAAGAAAGAGGAGTAGAGAAAATGGCAATTAAAATCGCATTAGCAGGTAACCCAAACTGCGGTAAAACAACTTTGTTTAACGCGTTGACAGGTTCCAACCAGTTTGTCGGAAACTGGCCGGGCGTTACGGTTGAGAAAAAGGAAGGTAAGCTGAAAAAAGCTTACAGCGGCAAGGAATCAGATGTCGTTATCATGGATCTTCCGGGTATTTATTCTCTGTCACCATACACACTGGAAGAGGTAGTTGCCCGTAACTATCTGATCGCAGAGAGACCGGATGCAATCATCAATATCATTGATGGTACGAATATCGAAAGAAACCTGTATCTGTCTACACAGATCATGGAACTGGGTATTCCGGTTGTTATGGCTGTTAACATGTCAGACCTTGTTGAAAAGTCAGGCGACAAGATACATATTGATAAATTAAGTGCAAAACTCGGTTGTGATGCATGTGAGATCTCTGCACTGAAGGGAACAGGCATTGATGTAGCGGTTAAGAAAGCGATCGCAGCAGCAAAGGCTAACAAGTCTGTGGCACCTGTTCATGAGTTCAGTGAAGATGTTGAGAAATACATCACAGCAGCAAGCGACAAACTTGGCAGTGATGTAAAAGAAGAACAGAAGCGTTTCTTCGCAATCAAACTTCTGGAGAAGGATGACAAGATCATTGAGCAGATGCAGTCCAAAGTAGATGTATCTGCAGAGATTGAAGAGATGGAGAAGGAATTTGATGATGATACAGAAAGTATTATCACAAATGAAAGATATGTATATATCTCTTCTATCATTGATGTCTGCTACACAAAGAATAAAAAGAAAGCAATGTCTACATCAGATAAGATTGATAAGTGGGTAACAAACAGATGGTTAGCACTGCCTATCTTTGCTCTGGTTATGTTCATTGTATATTATGTATCTGTTACAACAGTAGGTTCTATCTTGACAGACTGGACAAATGATACATTGTTCGGTGAATGGATCGTTCCCGGCGTACAGTCAGCACTGGAAGCTGTCAACTGTGCAGACTGGCTTACAAGCCTGATCGCAGATGGTGTTGTAAGTGGTGTCGGTGCAGTTCTTGGTTTCGTACCACAGATGCTCGTACTGTTCATTTTCCTTGCATTCCTTGAGTCCTGCGGTTATATGGCACGTGTTGCTTTCATCATGGACCGTATCTTCCGTAAATTCGGTCTTTCCGGAAAATCATTCATTCCAATGCTGATCGGTAGTGGATGTGGTGTTCCTGGTGTTATGGCTTCCCGTACGATCGAGAATGACAGAGACCGTAAGATGACGATCATGACAACAACATTTGTTCCGTGTGGTGCAAAACTTCCTATCATCGCACTGATCGCCGGTGCATTCTTCCAGAATGCAGGATGGGTTTCATGGTCTGCATACTTCGTTGGTATCGCAGCAATCATCTGCTCCGGTATTATCTTAAAGAAAACAAAAATGTTTGCAGGTGAACCTGCTCCATTTGTTATGGAGTTACCTGCATACCACTGGCCAACAGTTGGTAATGTACTCAGAAGCATGTGGGAAAGAGGCTGGTCATTCATCAAAAAGGCTGGTACAATCATTTTATTATCTACAATCGTACTTTGGTTCTTACAGGGATTTGGCTGGGTCGATGGCAGCTTTACAATGCTGGAAGCTGAACAGCTCAACGACAGTATTTTGGCTAAGATCGGTAATGTAATTGCTCCTATCTTTGCTCCACTTGGTTTTGGAAACTGGAAGATGGCAGTTGCAACCGTTACAGGTCTGATCGCAAAAGAGAACGTTGTTGCTACATTCGGTATCCTTTTCGGTTATGGCGAAGTTGCAGAAGACGGTGCAGAAATCTGGCAGGTACTTTCACAGGCAATTACTCCTGTTGCTGCTTATGGTTTCCTGGTATTCAACCTGTTATGCGCTCCTTGTTTCGCAGCAATGGGTGCTATCAAGAGAGAAATGAACAACGCAAAATGGTTCTGGTTCGCAATCGGTTATCAGACAGTTCTGGCATATGTAGTTGCACTTTGCATCTATCAGATCGGTACACTGATCACAACAGGTGCATTCGGAATCGGAACAGTTGTAGCATTCCTTCTTGTGCTTGGCTTCCTGTATCTGTTATTCAGACCTTATAAGGAAAGTAAGACATTAAACGTAAACATTGACAAAAAGGCATTTGCAAAATAAAAATGCTGATCCGGAGGTGATCAAATGGGTACAGCTTTAGTACTTGCGATCTTAATCGTGATAGTTGGATGTATTATCCGCAGTATGATAAAAGACAAAAAAGCAGGAAAGTCCCTGCAGTGCGGCGGAGATTGTAAAAACTGTCACGGTGGCTGTCATTAAATGCCATAGGAGGTAATATATGCGGAAAGAAATGATCATTCAGCGCTTAAAAGAGCGTGGCTGTCGCATTACAAAGCAGCGACTGTTATTACTTGACATTATACTGGAAGAAGATTGCTGCTGCTGTAAAGAGATTTATTATAAAGCATCCAAAAAGGATCAGAATATCGGGCCTGCCACTGTATATCGTATGATCAATACACTGGAGGAGATCGGTGCGATCACAAGAAGAAGTACCTTTACGGTCAATCTTCCACCGGAAGAAGAAAAAACAGCAGTTTGAAGTGAAGAATTACAGAAATAAATAGCAGAAAGACCGGAACATTGTGCTCCGGTCTTTCTGCTATTTATTTCTGTTGAGGGCACCCTAAATATAAAGAAAAAGAAAGATTTCACTACAAATCTATACAGAACAAGCTGACAGGAATAAAATAAAAGAAAAAAGTAATAGTACACAAAGAAAAATCAGAAGAAGAATGTATGAGAAAGATAAGGAGAAAGCTATGAAGAAAAGAGTATGTTTGTTGATGCTGGCAGTGGTGATGGCACTTGTTGGCTGCGGAAAAAGTGAGAGCAGCCTAAACGGGCAGGACAGCAGTGAAGAAATAAATGCAAATGAAACCGGGAAAGAAGGAGAACGGGCTGATACTGATGCAGAGGATGCATCAGACAAGAAAACGGATGCGGCAGGTACAGTCAAAAATGCAGATACAACCGCCGCAGATCAGACGGATCATGCAAATGGGACTGCAGATACAGGAAATGCTCTGGCAGAATATGCCCTGCACCTGGATGGCAGCAATCTGGATGGCGTGTCCTTTACATATACAAAGACAGCGGATGGTATGTGGCAGAGAAGTTCACTGGATGACAGCCCGTTTCAGGTGGCGGGAAATCTGGATTTTGTGATCCGGGATTTTGACGGGGATGGCAGTGAGGAACTGCTTACCTATGATATGGAGAAGATAGGCGGAGACTGGGCAATCACAGCCAGTATTTACGAGCAAAAAGATGGACAGGTGCAGAAAGCGGATACCAGAACTTTACTGGAAAAGGCATTTTCATTTTGTGACAGCGGTGATGTCAGATTTTTCCTGAAGGATGATAAATATATCTGCATGGACAGCGGACTTTCCTGTTTTGTTATTGCGGACGGTATGCAGTATGCGGTCAAAGCCTGCAGCTATAATGGAGAAAAGCTGGTGGAGATGGCAGATGAAGAATTGCAGGGTTCCGATTTTTATGAGGTTGGACATTCCATGACAGAATATGTGGATCAGCTTAATACGATGGGTTTTTCCAAAACGGCGGCTGCAGTCTATGACAGAGATGTACTCAGGGTCTGTGCGGCAGACAGCGGCATTACCTTTTTGTCAAAACTTCTTCTGCATCATTCTTATCTGGAGGATGATAAGACATGGACATATGATCCGTATGCCTGTATGGAATTTGTAGAGGGTGAAGAAGCGGAAGATGCTTATGTGTTACCTGAAAGTAACGAAAAAGAGCTGTCAGCAGATGAATTGAGAGATCTGGGAGAAGACCGGCTTCGGATTGCCAGAAATGAGATCTATGCCAGATACGGCAGAAGCTTTCAGGATGAGGTGTTAGCGCAGTATTTCCAGAAGAAAGCATGGTATTGCCAGAGCGAAAATATAGAAGATACGGTACTTTCCGAAACAGAGCTTGCAAACCGCGATCTGATCCTGCAGGCAGAGCAGAATGCGGCATTGGAAGACCGTATGTTACCGGAACAGTATCAGCCGGCGTATGAAAAGCAGGATGCAGAAACTGAAAAGAATATGGAGCAGCTGCTGAACACCACAGCCTACAATGGTTTCTTAAGCGGAACATATCAGAATGTGAAGGATGCAGATCTGGGAGAAATCTTCTATAATGGAGCAGGCATTTCTGACAGTACGGGAGCTTCGCAGGAAGAACTGGAAGCGGAGTATCTGAAAATCAGCGGACAGAATGAAATTTACACAGATTTCATGGCACTGCCTGAGAAGGAAATGGAAGCTTTTTTGCAGAGGGAAACAGGTCTGGCGATGGCAGATTTTAATCATCGGATCGGCTGGTATTATCTGCCTTCTTACGGCGCATTTGCAAAAGAAATCAGTGATACCAACTTCAAGCAGATCAAGGTACAGGATGTATATTATAATAAAGCAGAAGATGCTTACTCTGTACTCTACAGAACACCGGGGATCACAGAGGAAGACGGAGAAGAAGGTCTGTACCGGGTAACGCTGAAGAAAGCGGGAGATCACTGGCAGATCATAGCAAATACACAAATCTGACAGACTGGTAATGATAAAATGGAAAGAAAGGGAAACAAACAGGCATATGAAACAGTCAGATAATGAGAATGTACAGATAGATGAGGCAGTCAGGCAGACCCTTCTCAGGTTTACGCAGGATAACCTTTATATGAGGAATCTGAAGATAGAGATTCTGGATATGGAACAGGGATCTGTAAAAGCGAAAATGACGGTGACAAAGGAGATACTGAATCCGTATGGCTCCGTTCACGGGGGCTGCCTGTATTCCCTTGCGGATATCGTGACGGGCGTGGCGGCATGTACGTATGGCTATTATTCCTCCACGATCAATGGCAGCATGGATTATATTCTTCCGGCAATGAATACGGCATATATCATCTGTGAAGCTGTGCAGATCCGTCAGGGCAGGCATGTGTCGTTATATGAAGCTGATTTATACGATGATAAGGGGCAGTTAATAGATAAGGGCAGATTTTCATTTTATATGATGAACCGTCCGGTTGTCTCATAGATGATTCCGGGCTGAATAATTGTTGAATGAGTCAACTAATTGATGTATAATGGACTGAGTCAACAATTATATAAGTGAGGTATATAAATATGAAGAAAACTGCGAATCCACGATGGATGTTAATTGTATCCATGATAATATTTGGTACATTGGGAATCTTTGTAAGAAATATTCCGGTATCATCCGGTGAACTGGCTCTGTATCGGGCAATCCTTGCGGCACTTTTGATCGCAGGATATCTGGTTGTGACAAAACAGCATATCCCATTTGCCAAAATAAAAAAAGAAATTCCGCTTTTGTTATTATCCGGAATTGCTATGGGAATAAACTGGATTCTCTTATTTGAATCATATAAGTACACAACAGTTTCTCTTGCAACACTCAGCTATTATTTTGCACCGGTAATTGTTACCATAGTATGCCCGGTGCTTTTTCATGAAAAACTGACAGGAAAACAGATTTTATGCTTTATAATGTCTACGATAGGTCTTGTTATGATTACAGGTATTGGGGATATCGGCAGCGGCAGCGATTTTGTTGGTATTTTGTTTGGTCTTGGTGCGGCGGTATTTTATGCAACGGTTATTTTGCTGAATAAATTTATTAAAAATGTGGAAGGAATTCCAAGAACTTTTTTGCAATTTCTTTCTGCTATCGTAATACTGATTCCTTATGTGATGCTGTCAGGCGGGGTGACTCTTGGCCGTATGAATGCATCCGGATGGATAAACCTGCTGATCGTAGGGCTTGTGCATACAGGAGTGACCTATTGTATGTATTTTTCATCACTGAAGGAATTGCCGGGGCAAAAGGCTGCTATTTTAAGTTATATTGATCCGCTTGTTGCTGTTTTGATTTCAGTAACCATACTTGGAGAAAAAATGACATTCTGGCAGATTGTCGGCGGATTGTTAATTCTTGGATTTACATTTTGGAACGAGGTGGCCCCAAAACAGGGAAAGAATGGGAGGTAATGATGTTTTCCGCAGATCAGATTGCTGATATTCAGGGATTTAATAAGGTATACCAGAATTTAATGAAACAGATAGATACTGCGATCCTGGATGCAGGATACACATTGACAGAAAAGGATGTTTTATTTGAAATAAGTAAGACTGAACGCTGTACGGCGAACATTCTGATACAGCAGCTGCATATTGACCGCAGCTATATGAGCCGGATGATTGCAAAATTTGAAAAGCAGGAGCTGATTGAAAAGACGCAGTCCCGGACAGACAGCCGTATCCGCTATATCAGACTGACAAAGTCCGGTCATAGAGAGATCAACCGGTTAAATGATATTCAGAATCAGCAGCTGGGATCGATATTCAATAAACTCAGAGAGAAAGATCAGGTAAAAATCTGGCAGGCAATGGTTATGATCCGAAATAAACTAAGTGATGCCAATGATGTCATTATAATACGGCCCTTTGTGCAGAGTGATATCGAATACGTGATTTCACGGCATAAAACCCTGTATTATGCGGAACGGCATTTGAATGGAACATTTTCTGCTTACGTAGATAAGATCGTATATCATTTTGTGCAGCAGTTTGATCCCCGGACCGATTGCCTGAATATACTGGAGTGCAATGGATCCCCGGCGGGGAGTATTGCTATTGCTAAAGTTGATGACGAGACTGCGCAGCTTCGGTTTTTTATGCTGGAGCCGGAGATGCGGCAGCGTGGATTTGGAAACAGGCTTATGGATATGGCATTGCAGTTCTGCCATGGAAAGGGATATAAAAGGGTGTTTCTGTTAACTATCACGGCACAGGTTATTGCAAGACATGTGTACGAAACGCATGGATTTCATAAAGTTTCGTCAGCGGACAAATCTGAATGGGGAGAAGGCGTAATTGAAGAACGCTGGGAATTAGATATCCCGGAACATATTTAAAACAGTATGCAGTTATTGGATGCTGACAGGGGAAAATTAAATGTAACATTTGCAATTACATTGACTTTCTGATATGCTTACTGCCAAAGAGAGGTGTTTGTAATGCAGATTTCAAGCAGATTTACAATGGCAATTCATATGTTTGCCTGTATAGATACGTTTTCGGATCAGAAGATGACCAGTGACTTTATGGCAGCAAGTATTGGAACCAATCCGGTGATTGTCCGTAAAATATTGCAACAGCTGAAGGCTGCAGGACTCATAGAGGTAGCAAGAGGGACTGGCGGTGTGACGATTACCAGACCGCTTGACCAGATTACGTTTCTTGATGTGTATAAGGCAGTGGAATGTGCACCGGATGAAGAGCTGTTTCATTTTCATGAGAATCCGAATCAGAAATGTCCGGTGGGAAAGAATATTCACCATGTTCTTGATAAGAGGCTGTTAGAGGTGCAAAGGGCAATGGAGGAAAAACTTTCGGAAATGACACTTGCTGATGTGAAAAAAGATATCGCAGCATATACAGAAAAAGAATAGCAGATAAGGCTTCGGATGTGTGGTTATATCATCATAACTTATATTCTGATCAGAATTTGTGAAAGCTATGAGTGAACAAAATGAATAAAACAAAAGAAAAAAATAATTTGAAGAAAAAGAAATTCATGGGACTGAATAATGCAGGCCGTATTTTTGTAATTATGGGGCTTTCGATCATTCTGGCAATAGTGGCATACACATTTATTCTGCAAAGTGCTTACACTAAGACAGCCCTTGAGACAGAAATTGCGCGTGACACAGCGAGTGCGGATGCAGTGCATAAGCTTATCGATGAAAAAATCGGCAAAGAGGATTTTGAACAGATTAAAGACCGATCGGATGAAAATACGCAATTTTACAAGAATATTTCTTCCTATCTCAATGAGATCAGAACGCTGAATTCGACGCGGTATCTTTACACTGCAGCCAGAAATGAGGAGGGAAGGCTGATCTATGTGGTGGATGGACTGGATCCGGATGCAGAAGATGTAAGACATCCGGGTGACTACATTGAGGATGAGATGATCCCTTATATTGACAGGGCACTTTCAGGGGAAACTGTATATTCCCATGATATTGTCGATACAACATGGGGACCGATTTTCACGGCCTGTTATCCGGTAAGAGCAAATCTGGATGGGACAGGAGATATCGTTGGTGCTTTTTGCATCGAAATGGATATGCAGTCGGCTTATGGGATGGTTGAAAAGACAAAGCATATCTCCATAATTTGTGGCGCTGTTGCAGGACTTGTTCTGCTCTTGATCTGTTTGAGCAGCTATTTTGTATATCAGAAAAGCAAGGCAGAAGAACAGAAGCAAAAACAATTATTACAGAAAGCCGCAGAGGAAGCAGACGCTGCAAACAAAGCCAAATCTGTCTTTTTACTTAACATGAGCCATGACATCAGGACACCGATGAATGCCATTATAGGATTTACAAACATTGCGCTTCATCAGGATTCAGTTCCGGAAATCCATGGCAGCCTGAAGAAGGTTCTGGAAAGTTCGGATCATCTTCTTTCCCTGCTGAATGACGTTCTGGACCTTAGCCGCATTGAGAGCGGAAAAGCCAGTTTTTCACCTGCGCCGATGGACATTACGAAATTGACAGATAACGTTCTGGCAATCATGAATGGACTTCTTTATAACCGGGACTTAAAGTTTGAGGTGCATTGGGAAAAACTAAAGACACCTTATGTACTTGCAGATGCTGCGCGTATCCGGGAAGTTCTGATGAATCTTCTCAGTAATGCTGTGAAATTTACAAAGGATGGTGGACAGATAACGCTGGATATCAGCAATCACCCGGGAGTGGATGAAAAACATATCACAGTCCGCTATATTGTTCAAGATAACGGTATTGGTATGAGTAAAGAGTTTCAGAAAGAATTATTCAAGCCATTTTCACAAGAAGATGATGATAGTGCCAGGACACAATATAAGGGAACGGGTCTTGGCATGGCTATCACAAAACAATATGTGGAAATGATGGGAGGTACGATTGCTGTTGAGAGTAAGAAGGGTGTAGGTACTACGTTTACCGTGGAGATCCCACTGGAGCTGACAGAACAAGTTCTTCAGTCAGAACAGGAACAGCCGCTGCATAGAGATCTCACTGGCGTCCGTGTTCTTATGGCAGAGGATAATGACCTGAATGCTGAACTTGCTACGATCATGCTGGAGGAAGCTGGCATGACCGTAACGCGTGCATCGGATGGAAAGGAAGCTGTAGAGTTGTTTAAAAATCATCCACGAGGCACGTATGATCTGATTTTGATGGATATTATGATGCCAAACATGGACGGACACCAGGCAGCGAAAACTATTCGAGCCATGGGGATAGAGCGCCCTGATGCAGTTACGATCCCGATTATTGCCCTGTCAGCAAATGCTTATGCAGAGGATATCCAGACATCCCTGAATTCCGGCATGAATGACCATATTTCAAAGCCATTTAACATGGAAGAAGTAACCGCTACAATCGAAAAATATATTTGATCAATGCCGTGGAGTGATTTTTTAGAATAAGATTTCCTTTAACTGTATTTTTTCGGAACCATGGTATACAAAAAATAATGCATGAACTCCATTTACAACAGGGATATCTGCCCGGTAATCTGTCCATTCAAAAGAGTTGCCGATAGCAATTTCTCCAATTGCCGGTCCGTTTTCCTCCAAACGGATCTCCAAAGAAGGCTTCCTGTATTCTACAGCGTTATTATCCTTTGCGACTGGCTGATCATCCATACAGCGTACATCAACACGCAATGGACCATTATATACGACTTTATTCTCCGGGGTTTCAATTCTTGCTGTAACACCAATGGAATTGATCCGGTCGAATGAAAAATATTTATACCCAATGACCGTACCATCCTCGATTTCGGCAATAAACCGGTCCTCTCCCTTATTTGTAATATTCGGGAATTCAATCTGATAAATGCTGTTAGAACCGTGAGGCATATTTCCGTTGGTTAAATTACAGGCAATAACGGAAGGATAGTGTGATCCGGATTCTGCTTCAAGTGGACCGTTATTAAGACCACAGCTTGTGATTTCGACCTGTGCAATTTCACCGTTTTCATCTATACGGATTTTCTCGGCGCATGACTGTCTGGAATAGTCGGATTTATGTGTCAGTCTGTGGTAGAAAACATACCATTGACCATTAATGAGTTCAATACTTCCGTGGGTTGTTCCTGTCATGGCAACTTTCTTATCATTTGTTCTGCCTTGAAATCCTATATCACCATTAGATACAATAGTTCCACGGAATATAAAATCGCGATCCGGGAAGGCACTTGTTGCATAACATAATTCGTGATTCTGCCAGGATGAATAAATGAAGTAGTAGGTGCCCTTGATTTTACGCATGGAAGCACCCTCAAAAAAAGGATGTTCTTCAAAACTGGTGCCTTTCACCTTGTATGGAATAATATGATGAGGTTCTTCTTTGATGGTTACCATATCATCACAAAGAACTGCCATAACCGGTCCCATAACACTGTCGGGATCATTTGGATTACCACTTTTACAGCTTTCCGGATGACTTCTGTAGCTTAAAATTTCCTCTCTGGTTTTTCCGAACATTTCCATTTCCTGTTTTATGTATTCTTCCTTGGAATCAAAATCATTACACTCTTCAAAACCGTATCTTGTACCGTAAAACAAGCGAATTGTACCGTTGTCATTCATAACGGCGGGATCAAAGCAGACATATTTCTTCATAATACTGCCATCTGCGAAGTGGACATGACCAAGATATGTGAACGGTCCCTGCGGATATTTGCTTACAGCAACGCTGATCGGACGGCTGTATCCGCCAATTCCATATTCGCCGGCCATGCAGTAATATAAATAAAAGCATCCGTCATTGCCTTTCACGACATCCGGTGCATACATATATGGAAATTCCGCATAGTCGGGATCCTGCTCCGCGCGGTAAGAAACACCTTCGCATTTCCAGGCTGTAAGATCATCCACTGGTGCAGAATAAACGACATAGTCGTCCATACAATAGGTATATCCCCCTTCCCGGTCATGGGATCCGTAATGATAGACTCTGTCACCAAATACATGTGGCTCTCCATCCGGAATATACTCAGATAATGGTAAAAATGGATTATAAACTTGTTTTTTCATGTTAGCACGCTCCTAAAAATATATGATTCAGTTATTACTCTAAATAGTTACATGTTACAGGCATTTTATGATTTCATTTCGTCTGGAATTGTAATGTTCATCAGTTAATCCGGAACCAAAACATCCGATTTTTTTTGCACAGGCGCGGTAGTCCGTCATATCACCGGGATAGTCCATTGAAATATTTGAAATGACGGGCTGCCAGTAAGCACCCTGATGCGTGAATAAAAACGGCTCATAAAAATGGAAATTGTAAACAATGTTTGCGTCCAGAGGAATATCCAGCTGCGAGAGAGTATGAACACTGTTCCAAAAAACGCCACCGACAATGATTTTTTTGTCAGGCACAATTTTGCGAAGCTCTTTTATTGCTTCTGCAGCTAATGAATTCCATACACCTGCATCAATATTTGTGATTTCATTTAATAATTCAAATAGACTTTTGTGTTGCAGCTTTTTAATAAGTATCTGTTAAATATCATATAAAATCAATGATTTATTGCACAAAAACAATGACATATTCTGTTTTTTTGAAACGGATTGCTGTTTACTGAAGGAAGTAATATTGTATAATCGGAAAACGAGGAGAGAATGCTATGCAGATCAATAACATTGGATATCACCATTTTCATGATGCAGATTTTAAAATAGAACGTCCGAATGGGTCAGGGGACTATCTTCTTTTACTTTTTGAAACCCCGGCTGTTTTTATATTGAATGGAAAAGAGGTCGCTGCGGCGCCCAATTCTTTTATTTTATATAAGAAAGGAACACCGCAGTTTTATCATGCTGACGGAGCAAAATTTTCTAATGACTGGATTCATTTCGATATGACCTGTGAGGATTTAGCCTATTTAAAAAAACTGGAAATTCCGTTTGATAAAGTGATTTCTCTCGGAGACATGAATGAACTGTCCTTATTTGTAAAGAATATGTGTTTTGAGCGATATTCCGATAATAAACATAAAGAAGATACCATTCAATTATATATGCGGTTATTTTTTATTAAGCTTAGTGAAAAAATTCATTTTGACAGAAAGAACAGTCCAAATTCGTATTATGAAAAGCTGTCAGTTATTCGGACAAACATTTATAACATGCCGTACTTTGATTGGAATGTGGAAGGAGTTGCCCATCAGCTTACCATGAGCAAATCCTATTTTCAGCATTTATATAAAGAACAGTTCGGAACAAGTATTATAAATGATGTCATTCAAAGCCGGATTGATCATGCCAGATATCTGCTGTCATCAACGGATCTCTCTGTTATTAAGATAGGTGAAATGTGTGGATATACATGTACCTCACATTTTTTCAGACAGTTTAAACTCCGTATGAAAGTGACACCATCTGAATACCGTGAGAATCTGAAAATTGTAAAGAAGTCTTGAATCAGGTGTCAGCATTAACTTTCCTTTAGATAGTATCTCACTTAATTGTGCGTACTTTCACTATATGGCAGAAAAAATAACGCAGATCAGAATTCATGCTATGCAACAGCAAAAGACGAGCTTGCAAAAAATGCCGGTGCAATGAGAAAACTTGAGGATAAATTTAATGTAACTATTGACATTACATCAAAAAGGTGCTATCCTACAGTTACAAGATGTAACAAACGATGTTACAACAAACTTAAGGAGGTACTTTATCATGCAGAAAGTAGTAGAATTTTTACAGAAAAACCCGGTTCAGTATTTGGCAACAGTTGGAAGAGATGGAAAGGCAAAATGCCGTCCGTTCATGTTCTGCTTTGAACAGGATGGAAAGCTCTGGTTCTGTACCAACAACACAAAGGATGTCTACAAGGATATGTTAGCAAATCCTGAGGTAGAAGTTTCCGTTTCTTCTCCTGAATATGCGTGGATTCGTCTTCATGGCAAGGCAGTATTTGAGGACAACAAGAGTGTAAAGGAAGGATGCATGAACAATCCGATCGTTAAGGGGCAGTATCAGACAGCGGATAATCCTATTTTTGAGGTGTTCTATCTTGAAAATCCACATGGTGTGATTGCTGATTTTTCAGGAAATCCACCTTATGAATTCTAATTGCAAACAAGCCCCGCAGAAAATCCTTTTCTGCGGGATGTTTTAAATTATAACTTACACCGGTTCAGAAAGGAGAGACCTTGAAATGACAAAAATGGATTATCTCAAACTTCTGGTGGATGAAATTCATTCTACCACAGTTGCAACAATAGGCGCAGACGGGCATCCGCAGACAAGAATCATAGATATGATGTATTATGATGAAGAAGGTGTGTATTTCCTGACAGCAAAGGGAAAAGCATTTTATGACCAGTTAATGGAACAGCAGTATGTGGCAATATCTGCAACAAAAGATAAGATTGCGGTGTCTCTCCGCGGAAAAATAAAGAACATTGGGAAAAAGAATCTTGATATTATGTTTGAGAAAAACCCTTATATGAAGAAAATTTACCCGGGAGATACGAAGGATGCGATTGAAGTGTTCCAGCTGTATGAGGCACAGGGAGAATATTTTGATATCAGGAATCCTTCCAATATTGTGAGGGATACCATAACAATAGGAAAAGTGAAGGCTGTTCAGACAGGTTATTTTGTGGGAAAAGACTGTATCGGATGTAAGCTGTGTTATTCTGTATGTCCGCAAAAGTGTATTGATATATCTTCTGTTCCGGTTGTGATCAATCAGAATCACTGCCTGCATTGCGGAAGATGTGCGGAAATCTGTCCAAGACAGTGTATTGGGAAAAGAGGCTGATTATGATATTTAAGAAAATCAGAAAAGGACATATTGACTGGAGAAACTTTTTATGCAGTACTCCGGCAAGGGATTATATATTCCAGAAGGAGCCGTATGAAGACCAGGTTGACAGGGCGGCAGAGCTTATAAAAAATGCAGATTGTGTCCTGATCGGAGCCGGTGCAGGGGCATCGACGGCAGCAGGAATCCGGTATGGCGGTAAGCGGTTTACGGACAATTTTGCGGAATTTATAGAGAAATACGGGAAACAGTATATGACAGATATGTATGCAGCCGGATTTTATCCATTTCCATCGGAAGAGGCAAAGTGGGGATACTGGTCGAAGCATGCGCTGATGAACCGGTTTGATCCTCCGGCATTGCCGCTTTATACTGAGCTTTATGAGATTGTAAAAGATAAGGAGTATTTTGTACTGACGACCAACGTGGATCATCAGTTTTATAAAGCGGGATTTGATGAAAGCAGGATATTTGCGACACAGGGAGATTACGGTAAAATCCAGTGCCAGAAGGCCTGTCATCCAAAGACTTATGATGCAGAAGAACTGTTTAGAAAGATGGATGCGGCAAGAAGGGATTGTCTGATTCCGTCAGAGCTTGTACCAAAATGCCCGGTGTGTGGTGGCAATATGGCTATGAATCTCCGTTGCGATAATTCTTTTGTGGAAGATGAAGAATGGCATGAAGCCGCTGACAGATATGCGGATTTTCTGGAACAGAATCAGGATAAAAAAGTTGTTCTCCTGGAACTTGGAGTCGGATTTAACACTCCGATCATTATACGATTTCCTTTTGAAAAAATGGTGCGGGAGAATCCGTCTTACAGCCTGATCCGTCTGAATATGGACGAAGCAGTCGTACCGGAAAGTTTTGGAAAACGTGCGGTCGGTATCGGTGGTGATATGGCAAGGGCAATCACAGATATAAGGAGGCTTGTAGTATGACACAGGATGAACGAAGAGAATATCTGATCCGGTATCTTTTAAAAGAAGAAATACGTTATGGCAGACAGCAGATTCCGGCAGATAAGCAGGGACAGGAGAATCTGCTTCGGTCGCTTATGAATGTCAGACCGCCAAGACCGGTCAGCAGGGAATTTTTAGAAATACAGGATAAATATCTGACGGAAAGAAATATAGAGCGTGGCATCACAGACATTGCGGATCTTGTACCTGTAAAATCTGATCCCGGATTATATATCTGGCAGGGCGATATTACAACATTGAAATGCGATGCAATCGTAAATGCCTGCAATTCACAGATGCTTGGCTGCTTTTCCCCCATGCATGCCTGCATTGATAATTTTATCCATACTTATGCCGGTGTGGAGCTTCGCCTGAAAATGCATGAAATCATGACAAAGCAGGGACATGAAGAGGAAACGGGAAAGGCGAAGATTACTTCCGGATATAATCTTCCGGCAAAATATATTCTTCATACGGTAGGCCCTATCATACAATGGAAAGTTACCCCGAAAGATGAAGATCTCCTTGCAAGCTGTTATAGGGAGTGCTTAAAACTTGCTGCCGCGACAGGTGTGGAATCCATTGCATTCTGTTGTCTGTCCACAGGAGTATTCCGCTTTCCACAGCAGCGGGCTGCTGAAATTGCTACGGAGACGGTAAAGCAATTTCTAAAAAAGGATAGCAGGATCAAAAAGGTAATATTTAATGTATTTAAGGACGAGGATTTAGAAATATACAGTGGTTTGTTATAATTGTCTGATGAAACCGCTAGGTTGCAGACTGTTTCATTTCTTGCAGAAACATTTCAGCAGCTTTTGACCGGAAGGCAGTTCTTTTCCATATTAACGCATAGTGGATTTCCAATGGTGGATTCAGAGGACGGAAACAAACATCCTGTTCTAAAACCGCTGGAAGTAAATCCTCGGTGGTCAGATAAAACCCTAGTCCACTCTTAATAAATTTTGCCGGAGAGCCATTGACAACATTGTAGGTGGCAGCGATATTGAAGTTTTTTATGTCAGTATCAGCCCAATGGGAAATCAACTGTTGCAGACCGGCTCTCCGATGAAAAATAAGAGGTATTTTCAAAAGGTCTTTCTTCCCTATATGACTGTTTCCTGCAAGTTTACAATCAGAAGGCATTAAAACGCCCCAACGGGATGATTCCGGTAGTGAAATATAATCATATTCTGAAATGTCGATTGGTTCCAGAAATATAGCAAAATCAATACTTCCGTGTTCCAGACGCTCTAACACATCAATCGCATCGCTGCTGTAAAATTGAAAATGTACGTCAGGATATTGGGAGCGAAGCCGGGAAGCGGTATTTAATACTGTCATTGTTGGGTTGCCGCCAATGGTAATTTCCCCACTGATCTGCGGGTTGTTAGAGCTTAAATCATATTCGGTCTTTTCCACTAAGGACAGGATCTCCTCTGCACGTTTTCTGAGTATAATTCCATCTTCCGTCAATGTGATTTTACGTTTGCCGCGAATAAGCAGCTGCTTTCCAAATTCATTTTCCAGCTCCATGAGCTGTTTTGAAAGATACGGCTGCGAGATATGCAGGCTCTCAGCAGCTCTTGTAATATTCTCTTCTTTGGTTACGGCAAGAAAATATTGTAATGTCCGTAATTCCATCATTATCACCTCAGGTTTAGTGTAATCCTTCTTATTATTCCTGTCAATTATGATAAATCATTCTATATAAGTATTTGTTATTTTAAAAGAAGAAGATTATACTTTTCACTGACAGAATACAGATAAGAGGATTGAGAAAAATGATGGAAAACAGAAAACGAAAACCATTGGATATGTTACATGGTTCCATATGGAATAAGCTGCCGCTATTTGCACTTCCGGTGGCGGCAACCGCTATTTTAGAGCAGCTTTTTAATGCTTCTGATATTGCGGTTGTAGGGAATTTTACCGGAACTGGAAAAACAATAGCAGTAGCGGCAGTTGGCGCAAACAGTTCGATTATTTCACTGATCGTCAATCTGTTTGTTGGAATTGCACTTGGCGCAAATGTTGTCATTGCCAATGCCATCGGAAGAAAGGATAAAGAAGCTGTTACAAAAGCGGTTCATACTTCGATTATGATTGCAATACTGGCAGGAATCGGTGTCGCCATTGCCGGGGAATTGGTTGCGGAGCCCTTGCTGTCAGTCCTTCAGGTACCTGGGGATGTCTTTCCGGAAGCTCTGCTTTATCTTAGGATCTATCTGATCGGAATGCCGGTCATATTGCTCTATAACTTTGAAGCAGCTGTTTTCAGAAGTACAGGAGACACCAAAACGCCGCTTGTCATATTGACAATATCAGGAATCCTGAATGTACTGCTGAATCTGTACTTTGTAGCTGTCTTACACATGACAGTCAATGGCGTTGCCATTGCAACAGTTATTTCAAACGCAGTGAGTTCTGTCTTGCTGTTTTATCGCCTTGTAAAAACAAAAGAACTGATTCATGTAGAATGGAAGGAACTGAGAATTGACAGGAAAATGTCAGGACAGATCATGAAAATCGGTTTGCCTGCAGGAATCCAGAGTGCGGTATTTGCAGTAGCCAATATCGTGATCCAGTCGGCTATCAACAGTCTTGGAACAGTTGTTATGGCTGCATCGTCAGCAGCTTACAATATTGAGATTTTTGCGTATGATATATTGAACTCTTTCAGTCAGGCGTGTACGACTTTTGTGGGACAAAATTATGGCGCAGGACAGGTCAGAAGATGCAGAAAAGTTTTGATTTTATGTATTGTTGAGGATGCGATTGCAACTGCGTGTGCCATTGTATTGATCCTGCTGACAGGAAAGGGATTGATTTCCATTTTCAATAATGATCCACAGGTTATTTCTGTAGGATATACGAGGCTTATTATGGTATTCTCAGCCTATACGTTCAGTATGCTGTATGAAAATATGTCCGGCTATATGAGGGGATTTGGCTTTTCTCTGATACCTGCTATCGTAACAACGATGGGAATATGTGGAATGAGAATTTTCTGGATTATGGCAGTTTTTCCTTCACACAAAACGTTTGCCGGAATATTGACCGCTTATCCGGTCAGCCTGTCTGTGACGGCATTACTGATTTTGGTGGTATTGGTAATCTATCATCCATCGAAAAGATTTCAGACAGACAAAGGAGAGAGGTAATTATGGAGAGAAAAGATATTGTATTAAATAACGGTGTAACGATGCCGCCGATCGGTTACGGAGTATTCCGTATGACAAATCTGGAAGAATGTGAGAATGCAGTTGTACAGGCAGTTAAAACAGGTTACCGCCTGATTGATACTGCGGCTGCTTATGAAAACGAAACTGCTGTTGGAAAAGCAATCAAACGTGTTATTGCAGAAGAAATTGTCAGTAGAGAAGAATTGTTTATTACTACAAAACTTTGGATCACGGACACTTCTTACGAAAAAGCAAAAGAAGGATTCCTGCGTTCCCTTGACCGTCTGGGGCTGGATTATGTGGATTTATATCTGATCCACCAGCCATACCATGATTATTACGGCGCATGGCGTGCTTTGGAAGAATTGTATGAAGATGGAAAAGTAAAATCCATTGGAGTGGATAATTTCACGCAGGACAGAATGGCTGATTTTTTGTTTTTCAACAAGGTAAAACCGGCAGTAAACATGATTGAGTGCAATGCGTATTTCCAGCGTGAAGATGAGCGTAAATACCTGAAAGAACAAAACATTCTGATGCAGGCATGGTCACCTCTTGCTGCTGGAAAAGAAGATCTTTTCACCAATGAAATATTATGTGAAATTGCACAGAAGCACGGCAGATCAGTGGCACAGATCGTTTTAAGATGGCTTGTGCAGAGAGGGATTGTCCCGGTTGTAAAGTCGGCAGATCCGTTACGAATGAAAGAAAATCTGGATATTTCTGATTTTGCCCTGTCTGAGGATGAAATGAAAGAGATTGCGACACTGGATACCGGACACACTTATGCAACAGCGCGTAATACCGGAAAAGCAGTGACAGAATTTCTGGAAAAAGCAAATCAGTATCATGTATAAGGTGTTTTGAAGATGAGAAAAAAGATTTTAGGAACAGATCTGGAAGTTTCAGCAGTAGGACTTGGATGCATGGAAATGAAGAACTGGTAGGAGAAGCTCTGAAACCATATCGCGATAAGATTGTGCTTGCAACAAAATTTGGAATACATTTTGATATGAGCAGTTCAGAACCTAACTTTTGCAAATTGAAAAAAATTAGAGATGCCCATATTTTATTTCCTTTATCGCATTGATAAATTTCCTGGATGCTGAAGTAGGTTCTTTTGCATACATCAATCCATACGGCAATGTGTAATTTGTTTCCAGCGGAATTGTCATAAGATTGCTGTGAATATCTGCATAGACAGGCTGGGTGACGAGAATGTAATCGTTCATTTCACAAAGCGTAAAGGTATCGACTCCATAATATGGAGAATCTACAATCTGCACGGTTGGATAATGTTCAGTCACGTCTTTGCGGAAGGCATCAATCTCTTTAGACACGCCCTCGACAGGCATCACAAGATACTCACCATTCAAGTCCTGCATGGTGAGTTTTTTCATGCCTGCTAATCTATGATTTCGGGAAACTGCACAGCAAATTGGTGTGCGCTCCAATTCTAAAAACTGGCATAAACCATTCCATCCGCCAGAACCATAAATTCCCTCGAACAAATCAAACTTTATGCCCAATGCCGAAAACACCTCGCCCCGGTTCTGGTACTTCGTCATTGGCAGAATCTCAATTTTCAATTCCGGGTGCTTTTCGCTGATTCGTGTCCAAAGATCAGGCAACAGACGGCACTTATACAGCAAGGAAGTGCCAATCCGCACGGTAGTCTCCGAGGACTCTGCCAACCTTCGCGCCTTGTTCAGTGCATCCTCTGACAGTTGGATAATGGTCTTGGCATCCTCATACAAAGACCGTCCGGCAGGTGTCAGCTTTACTCCATGATTGGAACGTGCAAACAGTTTAAAGCCGCAGCTTGCTTCCAACAAATTGATCTGCTGGATAATAGCTGGTGCGGAAATATACATTGCCTCTGCGGCCTTGCTAAAACTACCGGAATCCGCCACTTTGATAAAGGTATCTAACTGTGGATTATACATAGCATTCCCTTCTGCTTAAAGTTATTACTTTAAACCATGATAACATATCCGAACTTCCGAAGCAAGATAGGCACTGCTAAAATAAGTTCAGAACAGAAATGGAGGCATAGTGTGAAAAAACTTGGATTTGGGCTGATGCGGCTGCCGCTGCTGGATCAGGACGATTATAGCAGCATAGACATTGAGCGTTTCAAGAAAATGGCAGATACCTTTCTTGCAAACGGCTTCACCTATTTTGACACAGCGTATCCCGATCATAGAGGAAACAGTGAAGTGGCATTTCGTGAAGCAGTTGCCAAACGGTATCCACGATCAGCTTATACAATTACAGATAAGCTGTCACTGTTTATGATCCGGGATAAAAAAGAAATACCGGGATTTTTTGAAAAGCAGTTGGAGCAGCTTGGTGTAGACTATGTGGATTATTACTGGCTTCACGGACTGAATGCTCAGACTTACCGACAGGCAGAAGAAATGCACGCTTTTGATTTTATCCAAACTCAAAAGGCTGAAGGAAAAATTCATCATATCGGACTGTCTTTCCATGATAAGGCGGAGCTTTTGGATGAGATTCTTACGGTGCATCCCGAACTGGAATATGTGCAGATTCAGCTTAATTACCTGGACTGGAACGATCCGGCGGTAGAATCCCGTCTTTGTTATGAAGTGGCGGTGAAGCACCATAAGCCAGTCATCGTAATGGAACCGGTAAAGGGAGGCAGTCTGATTCAAATACCTGTTCCTGCAAAAGACCTTTTTGAAAAAGCACATCCAGATCTTTCCGTTGCATCATGGGCGATTCGCTTTGCTGCTTCGCCCTCCCATGTGATGATGGTTTTGTCCGGCATGAGTGACGAGCAGCAGGTGGCAGATAATATCAGCTACATGAAGGACTTCCAGCCTCTTGACGAAAAAGAACAGCAGGTGGTGGATCAGGCAGTGAAAATCATTCGTGCTTCGGAGGTCATTCCCTGTACGGCCTGCCGTTATTGCACGGATACCTGTCCTAAAAAAATCGCTATCCCGGACTACTTTGCGCTTTATAACAATATGAAGCGGTCTGGTGATACAGTCAGACTTACTACACAGACCTATTACAGTAATCTGACGCAGAACCATGGAAAGGCATCCGAATGTCTGAAATGTGGGAAATGCGAAAAACTTTGTCCGCAGCATTTGCCGATACGCGCCTTTTTGCAGGATGTTGCTGCGGCATTGGAATGAAGGAGGAAAATCAAATGGAGACTATAACACTCAATAACGGTATAAAAATGCCGGCTACCGGATTCGGCGTATTTCAGATTCAGGACCAGACACAATGTGAGCAGTGTGTCGTGGATGCCGTTCATGCCGGAAAGCTCCGTGCCATTGGTCTTTCCAATTTTGACTCTGCGCGGGTTATGGATTTGACCTTGAACAACCACATCACGCCTGCTGTCGATCAGGTAGAGTGCCATCCATTCTATCAGCAGGAAAAAACACGCCACTTCTTACAGGAACAGGGAATTGTCATGGAGGCATGGGCATCCTTTGCGGAAGGAAAGAAGCAGATTTTTCAGAATGAAACGCTGCGGAAAATTGGAGCACAGTACGGAAAAAGCCCGGCACAGGTGATCCTGCGCTGGAACATTCAGCGAGGAATCGTGCCGCTGGTAAAGTCCGTCCATCTTGAACGAATGAAACAAAATCTGGCTGTCTTTGATTTTACGCTGTCAGATGAAGATATGCTTGCCATCAGCCGATTGGACGAAGGTGTTACGCTGTTTGGCAAAAACGAGGACCCTGCTTATGCCAAAATGATAAACAGTGTAAAAATCCATGGAGAACAGTAATCATGCAAAGAACATCTGAAGAAAAAACAGAACTTTTTGAGCGGACACCGATCCGGCAGGCGGCATTGACATTGATCGTTCCCACAGTTATCAGCCAGCTTGTCATGCTGGTTTATAACATGGCGGATACATGGTTCATCGGTCAGACCGGCGACCCACATCAGGTGGCGGCGGTCACCGTTACTTACCCGATCTTTATGATGATGAACGCTCTTGCCAATTTGTTTGGTATCGGTGGCAGCAGTCTTATTTCCCGTATGCTTGGCAGCGGCGAACAGGAAAAGACCGGTGCAGTTGCGGCGTTTTCCCTGTGGGCGGCGGGCAGTGTCACTCTCATTTATTCTATTGTATGCCTATTGTTTGATGGTGCGCTGCTTACTACGCTTGGAACCGATGCAGGAACATTTGGATACGCAAAGGATTATCTTTTCTGGACCGTGATTGTTGGCGGACTTCCTACGGTACTGAACCTTGTGTTTGCCAATCTGATCCGGGCGCAGGGCGAAGCGAGAACAGCCAGTATCGGAATGTCCATCGGCGGAATTTTGAATGTATTCCTTGACCCGGTGTTCATTTTTCTGCTTGGCATGGGGGTAACCGGTGCAGCCCTGGCAACCTGTCTGTCAAACACAGCCTCGCTGCTGTTTCTGCTTAGCTATACGATCCGTCATCGAAAAGAAAGCCTTGTGAAAATCCCGCTTGTGCCGAAACAGATTGAACCTGACGCACATCGGGACATTTACTCCATAGGAACACCGGCAGCTTTGCAGATCATTTTGGCTGCGGTCTCCAATGCTGTCCTGTTACGGCTGATGTCAGGCTATGCGGTGGCGGCAGTTTCGGGCATGGGGGTCATGCAGAAGGTGGAAAGTATTCCGTTTCAGGCAATCATGGGGATTTCCAATGGTATTTTGCCGCTGGTTGCCTATAACTACGCTTCCGGTAACCGGGAACGGATGCGGCAGGCAGTACGCTTTGCAATCAGCCGTGGGCTTGTCTGTGCCTGTGTTTTCTTTGTACTATGTGAAGTTTTTGCTCCCGCCATCGTTCGATTCTTTATCAACGATGCGGCATCCATTACTTATGGCGCAGCATTTGTCCGTTTACGGATTCTGGCATTGCCGTTTATTACAACAGAATTTATGCTGATTGCAGTATTTCAGGGCATTGGCGGCGCAAAGCAGGCGTTTTTTCTTTCTTTGTTCCGAAAAGGCATTTTAGATCTGCCGCTGATGGTTCTGGCGAATGTTCTTTTGCCGATGTATGGACTGATGCTGGTACAGCCGTTTATGGAATTATGCGGTTGTGTGATTGCGCTTGTACTATATCGGAATATCCATAAACAACCACAAATTGCAATGAAAAAAATATCTGGAGGTAATCAATGATGAAACAGAATTATGTAACTTTGAATGATGGAAACAAAATCCCGCAGTTTGGTCTTGGTGTCTACATGGTTCGAGGTGATGAACCGACCCGTGAAGCCTGCCTTGCGGCTTTGCAGATGGGATACCGTCACATTGACACCGCCCATGCCTATCAGAATGAGCGTGGCGTAGGTGCAGCTGTCCGGGAGAGTGGGATTCCCCGTGAGGAAATCTGGATCACCAGCAAGCTGTGGCCTAGCGAGTATGGCGAAGGTAAGACGATGGAGGGGATCGACAAGATGCTGAGCCGCCTTGGCACGGACTATATCGACCTGCTGTTGCTGCATCAACAGTTTGGAGATTATCTTGGTGCGTGGCGTGATATGGAAAAAGCGGTAATACAGGGCAAAGTCCGCTCCATCGGTCTTTCCAACTTTGAATCGGAGCGTTTGGAAGAAGTGCTGACTGCCGCCAACATCAAGCCCGCTGTTTTGCAGGTGGAGTGCCATCCATACTATCAGCAAAATGCTTTGAAAGAACGCATTGCGCCTTACGGCACAAAAATTGAGTGCTGGTATCCACTGGGGCACGCCGATGCTGGACTTCTGAATGAGCCGCTGTTTGCACAGCTTGGCCAGAAATATGGCAAGAGCAATGCTCAGATCATTCTGCGCTGGCATATTCAGGAGGGGAACATCATCTTCCCGAAAACGACCAATCCGCAGCACATGAGGGACAATTTTGATATTTTTGACTTTGCACTGAGTGATGAAGAAATGGCTGCGATCCACAAGCTGGACAAAGGACAGCGTTTCTTTACCATGACCCTTGCAGAGCAGGAAGCGCATCTTAGCCAGTTTGTGCCTGCAGATTAAGGAGCGGATATGAATCAGGCAAATCGAAAAAACAGTACGGCAGGCATTTTATGTGCCATTGGCTGCGAAACACTTTACGGACTCAGTTATATTTTCACCAAACAGGCGACGGCTTGTGCCAGCGAACTTGTGCTGC
>DJNY01000073.1:27670-28849 GCA_002441865.1 Lachnospiraceae bacterium UBA6452
TGCTGCAAGAATCCTTCACGGGTTATCAGATTGCGGGAGCAATCGTGATTATTGCTGGTGTCTATACTGCCAATATCAAAAAATGATGCTTTGACAGCTTCTGATTGGCATATGTAATCCTCAATGGACAGATCAATTACATATTATAAAACTGAATAAATGAGAAAGTAATGGCAGATAACCTGAAACACGGTTATCTGTTTTTAATTGTCTTGATTTTCTTTACCATTGATTTTTTTCAGGAAAGATATGATATACTTGGTTTGATCAGTTAAACGAAAGAGAGGATATTGTAATGGATATATTAGAGATCATGAAAGAAAGACACAGCGTAAGGCAGTATAAAAATCAGGCGGTCGAGCTATCTAAAAGAGAAGAAATAAACGCCTTGATAAATGATGTCAATGCTGAGAGTAAATTATCAATTCAGGCTTTTTATGATGAACCAAAATGTTTTAATTCTTTTATGGCTCATTATGGGAAGTTTGAAAATGTAGAGAACTATATTGCTATTGTCGGAAATAAGAATGAGCAGGAAAAGGCAGGATATTATGGCGAGAAAATTGTGCTGAAATGTCAGGAGCTTGGTCTTAATACCTGCTGGGTAGGAATGACGCACGGTAAATCAAAAGCAGAAATAAAAAGAGGACAGAAACTACTGGTCATTATTTCCCTGGGATATGGAAAAACACAGGGAGTTCCGCATAAAAGCAAGAGCATAGCGGAACTTGGAAAGGCAGACCAGAGTACAGAATGGTTTGACAGAGGTATGGAAGCGGTAAGTCTTGCACCTACTGCCGTAAATCAGCAGAAGTTTCTTTTTGAACTGAAAAATGGAAAAGTTACAGCAAAAAATCTTGGAGGATTCTATTCTAATATGGATCTTGGAATTGCAAAATATCACTTTGAAGCTGTAACTGGGCATGAGGTAGAATGATGCACACAAAGGAAACGGAGTGGTTAGTCAATGCGGACAAAAAGTACAGGTGCGGTTTCGATCATAGGTGGTGCAGACGGACCAACAAGCGTCTTTATAGCAGGAAGATCCCAAAAGCAGCCTTTGAAGCTCAGAATCAAACAGGCTATATATAGACATAAACGGAAAAAAGCAGAAAAGACAATTATTGCAGATCCACATTCTCTGGTTGAAACTGTGCAATATGCAAAAAAGAAATATAA
>DJNY01000153.1 GCA_002441865.1 Lachnospiraceae bacterium UBA6452
CGGTACTGCCGATAAACAGACAGCCCTCCGGCATAAGCGATTTACTGAACTTTGCAAACACCTCTTCCTTCGCCTCTTCCGTAAAATAGATCAGCACGTTTCTGCAGACGATCAGATGACACTGCGTGGGATATTCATCTTTCAGCAGATTATGCTGTCTGAACTCCACACAATCCTTGATCTCCTGTGAAATCTGATAAGATGCTCCAACCTTTGTAAAAAAACGCCTTTTCAGATCTTCCGGAACGGATGCAATGCTTTTTTCCGCATACAGTCCCACTTTTGCCTTGGCGATCACCTGTTTATCAATATCCGTTGCCAGAATATGAATGTGGGAAAGCGGCATATGTCTGGAAAGCGCCATAACAAGTGAATACGGCTCATCGCCTGTAGAACAGGCTGCACTCCAGACCTTCAGATCCTTTCCAAACCGCTTTATCAGAGCGGGGATCACTTCCTTATCCAAGAGCTCCCACTGATCCGGATTCCGGTAAAACTCAGAAACATTGATTGTCAGATAATTGACAAATTCTTCAAAACGTTTTGCATCCGTCTGCAGGCATTTCACATAATTCTCATAACCGGAAATACCATTTTTTGCGATCAACGTATCGATTCTGCGTTTCATCTGTTTTTCTTTGTATGCGTTTAAATCTATTTTGGTCAGTTTGTATACTTCTTTTTTAAAATACTCATAGTCATATACCATTGTTTTCACTCCCCGGAAGAAAAAACAGGCTGCATGAGAAAACATGCAGCCCATAAATATCCTTTATGCCATTCTGTCTTTACAGAACCTATTCTTCTTTTTCTGCCTCTGCTGCAATAACTGCATCAATGTCTACAGATACAACATCTGCATCTTCTTCAGGCTTTTCTGCTTTTTCTTCAGGCTGAGGAGCTGTTAAAGCTTTGATGCTTAAGCTGATCTTCTTATCTTCAGCATTGAAATCAACAACCTTAGCTGTTACTTCCTGTCCAACCTGTAATACATCTGAAGGCTTCTCAATATGGTCTTTGGAGATCTGAGATACATGTAACAGGGCATCTACACCAGGCTCCAGTTCTACGAAAGCGCCAAAGTCTGTCATTCTTGCAACTTTACCTGTTACAACATTGCCTACTGCATATTTGCTTTCAGCATCTTTCCACGGATTTGTATCATCGAATTTCAGGCTGAGTGCAATCTTTGTACCGTCGATATCTTTGATCAGAGCCTTTACATGGTCTCCAACCTTGAATACTTTCTTAGGATTCTCAACATGTCCCCATGACATTTCTGAAATATGAAGAAGTCCGTCTGCACCACCAAGATCGATGAATACGCCGAAATCTGTTACGTTCTTAACAGTTCCTTCTACAACATCTCCTACATGGATCTTTTCAAAGAGTTCCTTCTGTGCTTCCAGTTTCTTAGCAACCATAAGCTGCTTACGGTCACCGATGTAACGGCGTCTCTTTGGATTGTACTCGCTGATCACGAATTCAATTTCCTGACCTGCATATTTTGTCAGGTCTTTTTCATATACATTGGAAACAAGGCTTGCAGGAATGAAGATTCTTACTTCATCAACAACAACGCTTAAACCACCGTCCAGAACCTGTGTTACTTTCGCCTTTAATACTTCCTTATTATTGTATGCTTCTTCGATTCTCTTATTACCCTTTTCAAGAGCCAGTCTCTTGTAGGAAAGGATTACCTGTCCTTCACCATCATTTACTTTAACAACCTTAACTTCCATCTTGTCGCCAGGCTTCAGTACTGTTGTCAGGTCAACATTTGGTTCGTTAGTGTATTCGCTTCTTGTAAGAATACCGTCTGACTTGTATCCGATATTTAAGATCGCTTCATCAGCTTTTACATCGATTACTGTACCCTCGACTACCTCTCCGTTATGAATTGTTTTAAATGATTCGTCTAACATTTGTTCAAAAGTTAATTCTGACATAATTTTGAACCTCCTCAATTATATTGTTCGGGGTAGACGCCCCAGCGGTAATTCCCACCAGTTTCGCTGATTTAGGTATTTCTAAATGCAAGTCATCCAGTGTTTGTATAAAATAAGTGCGCTCACATTCCTTTTGACAGATTTCGTAAAGCTTGCGGGTATTGGAACTGTGAGTACCGCCTATCACTATCATTATATCAACACGTTGTGCAATTTCACGTGCTTCCTTCTGTCGGACTTCCGTTGCATTGCAAATCGTATTCACAACAATTACATCATAACCTTTTTTCTGAAAAATTTCAACTAATTCTTGAAATTTATTGTAGTTAAATGTCGTTTGTGACACAATACAAAGTTTTTCTTCCGGATTTGCTTTAAAATTTTCCGCTTCCTCCATGGATTCGATCACAACAGGCTCCGTCAGGCTCCAGCCGCAGATGCCCTCCACCTCCGGATGGTTTCTATTTCCGATAATGATGATACGCCGTCCGCCGGCACTTTCCTTTTCCACGATCCGGTGTATTTTTTTGACAAACGGACAGGTTGCATCCACACAGTGCAGTCCTTTTTCTGTAATAGCATCATTGATCCTGCGTTCCACACCATGGGAGCGGATCACAACCGTTCCTTCCGTCAGTGCATTCAGCTCTGCTTCGTTTTCGAGCACGGTCACGCCCTTCTGTTCCAGATCACGGACAACCTCTTCGTTGTGAATGATCGGTCCATATGTGTAGATTTTTCCGCCCGATCCGGTCTGCTCATAAACTGTGTCTACCGCACGTTTTACGCCAAAGCAGAAACCGGCTGATTTTGCAAGTATTACTTCCATAATAAAATCTTACCGACACGTCCTTTCTTTTCTGTTCTGATCTCATACGGGGTCATTTTTATCTTACCAATGCCTACTCTTTATGGATCAGGCTGCAGATCGCATCCACGACCTGACCGATCGTCATATCCGAAGAGTCCAGAAGCTGTGCATCCTCCGCCTGCTTGAGCGGCGCATGCTCCCTTGTCATATCTCTGTGATCACGCTCTTTGATCTCTGCCTCGATCTGATCCAGGTCACAGCTTTCCCCCTTTGCAACAAGCTCTTTATATCTTCTTTGGGCACGTACTCTTGCCGATGCTGTCAGATACACCTTGACATCCGCATGTGGCAGCACACAGGTTCCGATATCTCTGCCGTCCATGATCACATCATTTTCATCCGCCAGTTTCTGCTGCAGATGCAGAAGCCTTGCGCGCACCTGCGGATTTGCGCTGCTGACGGATGCCATAGCACTGACCTGTGGGGTACGGATCAGTCCGTTTACATTTTCGCCGTTTAACAGAACGATCTGTTCTCCGTTTACATACCGGATGGAGATATCGGCTGTTTCACTTGCCTTTGCGACCGCATCCGCATCCTTTGTATCCACATTGCTTCTGATCATATGAAGTGCCATGGCACGATACATCGCGCCCGTATCCACGTAAATAAATCCTTTGTTTTTGGCAACCTGTCTTGCGATCGTGCTTTTGCCCGCTCCCGCAGGTCCGTCAATTGCTACCTGATAACTCATATCTGTTCTCCTTTTCTTACACTTCCGCGCCCTGCCGGTTTCCCGCAATATAGGCGGTTGACCATGCGATCTGCAGATTGAATCCACCGGTCAGTGCATCCACATCCATACATTCTCCCGCCAGATACAGATTTTTGACACGTTTGGATTCCATTGTGGACGGATTGATCTCCTTGACCGAAATACCACCCTGCGTAATAATCGCCTCTTTAAAATCCGATGTGCCCGTGATCGTGAGCGGAACGGCTTTCAATATCTGTACCAGCTTCTGCCTCTGTTCCCTTGTCAGGGCATCTCCCTTTTCGTAAGGAGAAATGTCTGCCAGTGCCAGAATCTGTGGGAGCAGTCTTGCCGGTAATAATCCCGCCAGTGCATTGCCGATCTGTTTATGCAGATTTTCAGACAGATCACGCAGGATCCGCTTATCAAGCTGTTCTGGTGAAAGTGCCGGTTTCAGATCGATATACAGCTGCATCGGCTGTTTTTGTAATTTTTTTACGATCTGGCTGCTTGCACTTAAGATCAGCGGACCACTTACCCCATAATGAGTAAACAACATTTCACCAAAGCCCTGATACAGCTTTTTCTTTCCGCTGGTGATCGTAACTTCCACATTTTTGAGTGCCAGTCCCATCAGTTCATGGCACCATGTCTCCTGTATCTTTAAAGGAACAAGCGCGGGATATAACTCTGTCACCTTATGCCCGGCCGCCTGCGCCATTGCAAGCCCGCTTCCGTTTGCACCGGTCAGCGGATAAGATACACCACCGGTTGCAAGGATCACACGGTCTGCTTTTTCTTTTTTTCCATTCTGCAGGATAATACCCAGACATTTTTTCGTTGGTTCCTTTTTCGGATCAATCTGTTCCTGCCCGGGCAGATCTTCTGTCCACAATGCCTTTACAGGGCTGTTTAAACAGATCTTTACCGCAAGGCGCCGCAGTTCATATTCCAGTGCCCGGATGATATCTGAAGAATGATCACTCTGCGGAAATACCCTGTTCCCGCGCTCTACTTTCAGCCTGACCCCGAGCTGTTCAAAAAATGCCATACAGTCCTGCGCATTAAAATCGTAAAATGCACTGTATAAAAACTTGGGGTTGGAGATCACATTTGACAAAAGCTGTTCCGGCGTGGCATCATTGGTAACATTGCATCTGCCCTTTCCCGTAATAAAAAGCTTCTTCCCCAGTTTTTCATTCTGTTCATATAAGGTGACATCCTGCCCGCTTCTGGCTGCAAAAACCGCCGCCATCATACCTGCAGCACCGCCGCCCACTACAATCGTCTTATTCATGCGCATCCTTTACAAGTGCATTGTCCTGCACCGGTTTGTTATCAATAAAATCAATTTCATCATTCAGATAAACCTGATAATTTGCCCAGACTTCCTCTAAATCTTTCAGGTTTTTGCTTGCCTGCTCCGGTGCTTTGACACAAAGCGCAACAACCAGCGCATTGATCACACTGAGCGGTGCCACAAGCGAATCAACGATGGAAACCATGTCGCTTCTTGCCAGCAGATTGCAGGACGAATACAGATTCATCGGAGAATGTACGCTGTCTGTGATCGTGATGACCTTTGCATTCCGGTCATTTGCAAATTCCATTGCTTTCAGCGTCCGCATGGAGTAACGCGGGAAACTGATCCCGATCACTACATCTTCATCACTGACGCGGATCATCTGCTCAAACAGCTCTGTGGTCGAAGTCGTTTTCAACTGCATCACATCCCCGCGGATCATGGAAAGATAAAAACTCAGGAAACTGGCAAGCGGCTCACAACTCCGCAGGCCGATCACATACACATGTTTTGCCTCTAAAATACTGCTGACAGCCGTTTCAAAAGCAGCCGGATCGAGATTGTGGATGGTATCCTCCATCTTTTCAATATCAGCCTGGATCACCGATGTCAGTATCTCAGACTGTGAACTGTTCCCATATTTGGCACCCATTTGCTGCAGACTGTTCCATTTACTCTTTACCCATTCTTCCAGTGCTTTCTGAAATTCCGGATAACCGTCATAGCCAAGTCCCGCCGCAAAACGCACCACAGTGGATTCACTGATCCCGATCTCTTTGCCCAGCGTCGCTGCTGTCATAAACACAGCTGTATCATAATGGTCCATGATATAGGAAGCAATCTTTTTATGGCTTTTGCTCATCTGTGCAAAATTCTGATTCATTCTTGTGACTATATCATTTCTCTCTTCCATTCTCTGTTCCTTCCCATTTCCTTACATGTTTTTCTCATAGCTTTCCAGAAGCAGTCTCTTTGTTTCTGCTTCCGGCAGATCATAGTCTCCCGTGATCGTCATGCAGGCTGCTCCATGGATAAAGATCCACATCTTCATGAAAAGTTCTCCCGGATCCTTTGCGCCAGCCTCCTGTGCTCTTGCGATCTCCGCTTTAAACTTGCCGTCCTGTCCGTTCAAAAGTTCATACAGGCTTTGTCCGTAACGTTCCTTCGACAAAAACAATACTCTGAAAAGGGAAGGTTCTTTCCACGCAAAACCGATATATGCCAGACCGAAATTTACAAACGGTTTTTCTACCGGTCTGTCCTTCATAAATGCCTGATAAAAGTCCGTATAATATGCGATCGCCATTGCAAACGCATCCTCATGCAGCTCGTTCATATTCTCATAAATACGGAAAATAGGCTGTGTGGAGCAGCCTGTTTTGTCCGCCAGCCTTCTGGCAGTCAGCCCGTCCATGCCTTCCTCCCGCAGGATCGCAAATGCTGCATTTTTTACCATTTCCTTTGTCACACTGATCTTTCTTGCCATACCAGATACCTCTCATCCTCTTGTAAACCCAATCTGCCCATACAATCTGTGCTCCCGCTATCCTGCAGGAACACATAAATAACATCTTATATTATAACACTTGTTATTGTAGATGATATTTGCAGGCTTGTCAATGGAGAACTTCCGTCTTTCCCGGTGCAAATGCTGTAAATTCCACGATCTCGGACAGCAGCGGATCATATACGAAGAAGTTGATGCCTTCCTGATCCAGACAGTAATCATCACCTTCCATCAAAAAAGAAGCATGCAGTCCGTCCTCTTGCAGACTGCTTTGCAGTGTAAAGCTGTGCGGTAGATCCGCAAATTCTTTTTCAGTCGCTTTTGCCGCTGTGTTTGTGATCAGACAGCCCGCTTCATATGGCAGCTCATAGTTTTCCGCCTGTTCTGTCTGCGTCTGGAACTGCAGAACCGGCTCCTTTCCATTCCGGAGAAGTGCCAGATAGCACCAGCTTCCGTCCATTGCATAGTCCGGATGCAGGCCGAGCATGGACAGACAGTCCTTCTGCTCCTGTGAAATAAGCGTTTCATCAGTACTTTTAATTGCCACCATTGTCACATAATCCTGCCGGGACAGAAGATCCGTATAAGCCTTCATATCATCTGTGCTGATCAGCTCACATTTGGCTTTCTTCCGGTAAAAGTAAGCACTGTCCTCTGCCCAGTCTGCAAAGGCTGCATCCTTTCGTTTATCCGTGATCTCATAATGTGCTGCCAGATAATCGCCGATATATTTTGTCACCTTTTCTGCCTGCAGCACATTGATATGGGCTTCTCCGTCAAACACCGTGTTCATATTGACAAACGGAATCTCCTTCTCATTGGCATAATCTGCAACACTGTTGTACAGCTTCTGCCTGTCCGCATTTCCGTTCGGTGTTTTTATGAGGATCAGATCGACACCTTCCTCCTTTGTCAGCTCCACGATCTTATCAAGCCAGAGTCTTGCCCTGTCCGGAATAGGCTCCCGTTCCGTCTGCAAGACAACGTCCGGTGCAGCATCTCCATACGCATGTCTTACGGTAAATGGGGAATATCCCCTGTATACATTTCTCTTATGATAAAAGCTGCTCTCTATCTTTGCTTCATCGAGTGTATTCCATGTATCATGGTATTTTGTCAACGTCAGGAAAAAGGAATATTGCAGGTCCTTTGGTACGCCATTCCGGATCGCCTGCACCTTATTCATGCTCCATGGCAGATCATCAATATTGATATGATTGACGCCCTCTTCTTCATAATCCGCACCATATACCGTAAAAACATCCAGCACGATCGCCTTCGGCTTCTGATGTTTCAATGCCTCTTTGATATAATAATAGGAGATCCAGAGGGGCTGCTCATTGGCACAGAAGTCATAAGAAGTCATGCCATATTCCGAGAATAATACCGCCGGTGCAATATCCGCATAAAGCTGGCTGCTTCCCACAAATACAAAATCCAGTGTATTCTCTTTTTCTTCATAAAAGCCTTTTACCTTGGCAGAGGCATCGTATTCCTGCACAATACGTTTATCCTTCAGCACCTCCGATGCGACCAGAAACAGCAGGATAAAAAACACAAAAAACAGGGAAAACCGGATTGCTATCGTCTTCTTTTTCATGTCTAAAATCCTCCGTAAATAAACTGGACCGCATCATAGCCCGGCCCGTAAATGCCAAAGATCAGAACCGCAAACAGTGCAAGATACACCACTGCATAGCGGAATACGATTCCCTGCTTTGCCAGCCAGCCTCTGATATCCGTCTCCGTCTGCATGATACTGACCAGCAGCAAAACAACTATGGCAAAGAACAGGATCCAGACATTTTTTGCATCCAGTCCAAGCAGATAAACAGACTGGTTAAAGAGCACCCATGGATTAAATACAGCCATCTGCCGGATCATCTGCAGCGCCTGCGTCACAGAATCCGCACGGAAAAAGATCCAGGCAAGCATGACAAGGAAAAAGGTAAAGATCTGTTTCATAAGCCGGTGCGAAAAACTGCTCCGGTCTGTTTTTGTGACTGCGACAAGCCGGTCACGTACCGGCATCAGAAGACTTCCCACCACCTGATACAGCCCATGCAGGAGTCCCCAGACAAGGTAAGTCAGTCCCATTCCATGCCAAAGCCCGCTGACCAGAAAGGTCAACAGAATGTTGATATACTTTCTAAACTTTCCTTTCCTGTTTCCGCCAAGCGGGATATACACATAGTCCCGCAGCCAGCTGCTCAGGGAAATATGCCAGCGGTGCCAGAAATCCTGAATGGAAGTTGCAAAGTACGGATGATCAAAATTTTGGGCAAGTGTGATCCCCAGCATCTCGGATGCTCCTCTGGCGATACAGACACAGCCGTTAAAGTCCGCATAAAGCTGCATACTGTACAACACACCTGCAAGCAGCATATACACACCGGCATATGACTGATATTCCCCAAACAGCCTGTCTACAATGACGGCTGCACGGTCTGCGATGACAAGCTTCTGGAAATAGCCCCAGATCATCAGTTCAAATCCGCCGACAAAGGTTTCATAGGAAAAAGTGTGTTCACTGCAAAGCTGCTTCTTAAGCTGATCAAATCTCGCGATCGGTCCCTGCAGGATCTGCGGGAAATACATAACGAACAGCATATACTGCAGGAAGTTCTTTTCGGCCGGATATTTTCCAAGATAAACATCCACAACATAGGCAATGATCTGCAGCGTATAAAAAGAAATCCCCATCGGCAGAAGAAAAGCAAGTCTGCCCAGATGCAGCCTGGATACCAGAAAGCTTCCTGAAGAAGCAAATTTCAACAGCAATAATAAACCGGCATTACTGCCAACCAGTGATGCAAGCACCACCTTCTTGCGTACACTTACAGCTATTTCTGTTTTTTTGCTCGAATCAGCTTCTTCATTTTCTGTCTGTTCCTGCAGGCACAACCTCTCCAGCCATCCGGCTGCCAAAAAGCTGCTGACAATACTGCATAAAATAAAAATACTCAGTTTCACGGACGCGCACAGATAAAAGAATATGCTACAAAGGAGCAGCCATATCCACTGCCCCTTTTTAGGTATTCTATAATATACTGTCACACAGATCGTGAAAAAGAGTAAAAATGCTCCTGTTATAAAATCCATCGCCTGTATCCTTATAATATAATGCCTCAAATGTTTTTCTGATTTCCTGAATAAATTCCAAACTGTTGCAGACCTGTACATTGGTAAGGCTTGTGATCAGTGCCAGATCCTTTGTCATGCGGCCGCTTTCGATGGTCTGGATCGTTGCTCTTTCCAGCTTATCCGCAAACGCCATAAGCTCCTGATTGCCATCCAGCTCCCCACGTTTTCTCAGTGCACCTGTCCATGCGAAGATCGTGGCAACAGAGTTTGTGGAAGTCTCTTCTCCCTTTAAATGCTTGTAATAATGTCTCTGCACGGTTCCGTGTGCTGCTTCATACTCATAAACACCGCTTGGTGATACCAGAACGGAAGTCATCATGGCAAGGGAACCAAATGCGGAAGAAACCATATCTGACATCACGTCGCCATCATAGTTCTTGCATGCCCAGATAAAACCGCCCTCTGCCTTCATGACACGGGCTACCGCATCATCGATCAGTGTATAGAAGTAGGTAATGCCTGCCTGTTCAAATTTTTCTTTGTATTCTTTGTCATAAATATCCTGGAAGATATCTTTAAAGGTATGATCGTACTTTTTGGAGATCGTATCCTTTGTGGCAAACCAGAGATCCTGCTTTGTGGAAAGCGCATAATTAAAGCATGCTTTTGCAAAGCTTGTGATTGATTTATCTGTATTATGTATTCCCTGTATCACACCAGGTCCTTCAAAATTGTGGATCAGCTCTACCTGCTTTGTGCCATCCTCTGCCGTAAACACAAGCTCAGCTTTTCCTGCGCCCGGTACTTTGATCTCAGCGTTTTTATAGACATCGCCGTAAGCATGTCTTGCCAGTGTGATCGGCTTTTCCCAGTTTCTGACGCAAGGCTCGATACCTTTTACAACGATCGGCGTACGGAAAACAGTACCATCAAGTGCCGCACGGATCGTTCCGTTCGGACTCTTCCACATTTCCTTCAGATTGTATTCTGTCATACGGGCAGCATTTGGTGTGATCGTTGCACATTTAACAGCAACGCCGTATTTCTTTGTGGCAAGTGCGGAATCCATCGTTACCTTATCATCTGTTTCATTACGGTGTTCCAGACCAAGATCATAATACTCCGTTTTCAGATCAATATAAGGAAGCAGTAATTCATCCTTGATCATCTTCCAGAGAATTCTTGTCATTTCATCTCCGTCCATTTCCACGAGCGGTGTTGTCATCTGAATTTTACTCATGTTCCTGTTCTCCTTTTTCCTCGTTATTTTCCTCATTATTTTCATCAAAAATATCAATAAGACCGTTCTTTACCATATTATCATAAGCATTGATCATGTGTAAATTGGCAAGTCTTTCTGCTTTATCCGCATCATGTGCCTTGATCGCCTCCATGATTTCACGATGTTCCTTGTTGGAAGCACGTCCTCTCTTTTCACTTGCCAGCGTCATGCGGCGGATCCTGTATACATACTGGTGAAAATCACGGAGCAGATGCTCCAGCATTTTGCTGTCACAGGATTCATATAAGATCTCATGGAACCGGTTGTCCAGTTCCGCCATCTGGTCGGAATGTCCTTTGTTTTCATGGAACTCGGAAAGATATACATTCTCTTCCATTTCATTCAGCTGCTCCGGTGTGATATTTTCCGTCGCCCATCTGGCACATAAGCCCTCTAACAGAGAACGGATCATATAAATATCATGTACGTCCTTTCTGGTGATCCCCGTTACATAAGTCCCTTTATTGGGGATCATTTTTAAAAGTCCTTCGAGTTCTAGCTGCCTGAACGCTTCTCTGACGGGGGTTCTCGATACACCAAGCTCTGCACCGATCGTTGCCTCTCTGAGTTCTTCATTCTGCTTGTACTTTCCGTTTAAAATATCTTCTCTGATCTTGTGGAATACTCTTCCGCGCAGGGAATACTTATCGGATACTTCCTGCTGCAAATTGTAATCAGACATAACTGCCTCCTACTTGCTGAAAACTGCGTCATAATCGATATGCAGTACAACGCATACTTTCTTAATTTCTCTGATCAGTTCTTCGTCTGTCAGAACTGTCACACGACCATTCTCATATTCATCATCAACCCACTTTTTCAGTTCATGGATCAGAATATCACTCTTCTTAAACTGCTTCTCCGGCGGAAGCTTATAGTAAGAATTGATCCAGTGTGCAATACCGGCAAGACCTGATGTATTGGACACCGCACAGAGAACCGGTCTGTTCAAAAACTTCTCTGTATCAAATATATTATAAATTTCTTCGTTTTTCAACAGTCCGTCCGCATGAATACCTGCTCTTGTGACATTGAAATTCTTGCCTACAAACGGTGTTCTCGGCGGAATATGATAACCGATCTCTTTTTCATAGTATTCTGCCAGCTCCGTGATCACGGTCGTATCCATGCCATTTAAGCTGCCGCGAAGCTGTGCATATTCAAATACCATTGCTTCAAGCGGTGTATTGCCGGTTCTTTCTCCAATACCGAAAAGCGAAGTATTGACGCCGGAACAGCCATACAGCCACGCAGTTGTGGAATTGACAACTGCTTTGTAAAAATCATTATGTCCATGCCATTCGATCAGGGAATGCGGAACACCTGCATGTGTATGGATCGCATAAATGATACCCTGCACACTTCGCGGAATAACGGCGCCGGAATAATTCACACCGTATCCCATTGTATCACAGGCTCTGACTTTGATCGGGATCTTATATTCTTCCATGAGCTTCATCAGCTCCAGGCAGAACGGAACAACATATCCGTAAATATCCGCTCTGGTAATATCCTCCAGATGGCAGCGCACACTGATGCCTTCTTCCAGACAGTCACGTATGACACTCAGATAGTGTTCCATCGCCTGCTTTCTTGTCATTTTTAATTTCAGGAAAATATGATAATCGGAGCAGCTGACCAAAATACCGGTCTCCTTCATACCAATTTCCTTTACCAGCTTGAAATCTTCCTTGCTGGCACGGATCCAGCTTGTCACCTCCGGAAACTGATATCCTCTTTCCATGCATTTATATACTGCATCTCTGTCCTTTTTGCTGTATAAAAAGAACTCACTGGCACGGATCATACCGTTTGGTCCGCCAAGTCTGTGCAGATAATCATAAATTGTCACGATCTGTTCTGTCGTATAAGGCGCCCTTGACTGCTGTCCGTCACGGAATGTCGTATCTGTGATCCAGATATCACGCGGCATATTATGCGGTACAATACGATCATTAAACGGGATCTTCGGGATATCGGAGTAGGGGAACATATTACGGAATACGTTCGGCTTTTCGACATCATCAAGGATATACATATGTTCCTCGATTTCCAGCAGATTCTTCTTTGGGTTCATGGTCACGGGTCTGTTTTCAAAGGTTTTTTCTTCGTTCATTCGTGCTGCCTCCTATTTTTCAGGCTGACTCCTCAGTCATGCGTGTATAATTGTATACAATCATACAGTGCATGTCAAGGTTTAGGACAGCATTTTTTCAACATCTACCATTCCGGCTCCCTGCATCAGATAGCTTTCCCCCAGATCTGTAGCCGACAGGATCAGTTTCCGTTTTAACTGCATTGCATTCAGATACGGATATTTTTCCCATGCAAGTGCCAAAAGTCCGCTGACGATCGGCGTTGCCATACTCGTACCGCTTCTTGCCACATATTTGCCGTATGCTGCCTGACAGGAAATGATCTGTGTGCCCGGAGCCACAATATCCGGTTTCTTCCACACATTCTCTCCCGGGCCCCGTCCGGAACAGTCCTGACAGCGCAATCCGCCGTTTTCCAGATCTCCGTCATGACAGCCAACGCAGATCACATACGGCGTATCTCCCAGTCTTGAAATTGTATTGTCCCCCGGTCCGAAATTTCCCGCTGCTGTCACGATCAGGATATTGTTTTCATAGGCATAATGAAACAGATCATACAGTCTCTTTTGCTCTTCCCGTCTGGCAGTTTCAATACTGCTGACCGATATATTGATGATATGGATGTTGCAGCCTGCTGCGATCGACAAAAGCCATTCCAGCCCCCGAAGAAGCGTTTTCAGACTTCCTTCTCCCTTTTTATCAAGTATTTTACCGACATACAGATCACAATAAGGTGCCATGCCTTTATATTTTCCGTGCAGGACACGCCCGTTTCCCGCCAGAATACCGCAAACATGTGTGCCATGTCCTGTCTCATCATATGGTAATTGATATTTATTGGTAAAATCACGAAATGCCCTGATTTGATCTTTCAGATCTTCATGTGGAAAAATGCCGGAATCCAAGACTCCGACACCGATATGATAACCGGTCAGCTGTTCCTGTTCTGCCCGGCTGTAATGAATTTGTTTTCTGACCCTGTTCACAAAAAAACTCCCGGCTTTTTCTTTTATCATATGCCGGGAGTTTTTTTATGTTATGGCGGCGGGAAAAATGCACGCATTTATGCTCTTTTATTTTACGATCGTTTTTTTGCGGTACAAAACCAGTAGCATGCCAATACAGAATAACAGGATCACGCCTGCTGTTTTCGGATCAAAACGATCCCCCGTATCCGGAGAAGCATCCTTTCTGAGAAGTGCCTCACTTTCCTGTCGGATCGTCTGCGCCGCATCACCGATCCCCGCATAAATACCATACGCGGAAAAATGGCTTGTATGTACTGTCAGATAAGAAACATCACCATCCTGTGATTTTATTCCGTAACACAGTTCCAGTTCCTCATCCTCATTCAGTGTTACCACACAGATATCCTGCTCCTTTAATGTATCTGAGATTGGAATTTTCAGTGTTACCTGATCTTTTCCGAAAGTACTGATCGGAATATTGGTTTTCTTCTCCACAAGTTTCAGATCAAATGTGGTAAGCTGTCCTGCCACCGGGCTGCCATACTGTGCAGTCACTGCATCTGTCAGCTTTTTCTG
>DJNY01000035.1:0-2658 GCA_002441865.1 Lachnospiraceae bacterium UBA6452
GAAGCCGTACTGGCGGATTACAACAGAAGGAAGGATGAGCTTTCCAAGAAGGAACAGGATTCCATCCGTGATCTGCGTATCGTGCAGGAAATGTATGCAAGAGGCTTTGAGTTTATGCCAATCGATATTTACAAAGCACATTCGCGGCTGTTCCAGATCATCGACGGTAAGATCATGCCATCCCTCGGCAGTATCGACGGTATGGGAGATAAAGCCGCGGAAGCCATGATGGAAGCGGCAAAGGACGGTCCGTTCTTATCCAGAGACGACCTGCGAAGCCGCAGCAAAGCACCGCAGAACGTTATTGATAAGATGGGCGAGCTGGGGCTTCTTGGCAGCCTGCCCCAGTCAAACCAGTTGAGCTTATTTGACTTCATGTAATACTGCAGAGCCAGGCAGATTTCTTACTGAGGGTAAGAAATCTGCCTGTTTTGTTTCCTGTAAGCTGAAGGAGAACATCCTTTCTGCTTATGGAACAGACGGCTGAAATACAGCGGATTGTCATAGCCGACGATTCTCGCAACTTCGTTGATAGAATATTCGGTTGTTTCTAAAAGCATCTGCGCATTGGTGATCCGGATCGAAGTGATATACTGCATGGGTGTTGTGCCTGTATATTTTCTGAAATTACGGATAAACCAGCTTACGCTCATCCCTTTGGAACAGGCATATTCTTCTATACGGATATTCTGATTATACTGCTCGCTGAAGTAAGCTGCGGCAAACTCCATTTCACGGTCTGAATATTCGTTTTTCGGTCCTATCTTTTTGGACATTTCCCGATGAAAGAGGATCAATAACTGATGGAATAAAAATGTCAGCATTTCTTCATAATGCACGGTGGCGCGCTGCAATTCCAAAATGATCTTTTTGAATATTTCCTCATATTCCAGAGAAGTCCCTACTCGAAATACGTACTGCTGATCTGTAAAGCCATATTGCCGCAGAATATTTCGTACATCATTTCCGGTAAAATGGATCCAGTAAACTTCTGTCTTGTCTGTACCATAGTATTCATATTTTTGAAATTCCTTCGGACGAAACAATACGACATGTCCCGCAGTAACGATCGTTTCATTTTCCGGAGAACCAAAATGAAAATGAGCCTGTCCGGAGGTAATATAGATCATCTGAAAATCCAGACGGCCTCTGGGACGGTAGGTTGGCAGACATGGATGAGAAAGCAGACGGTACGTACCGCAGCTTCCTACGATCAGAGGTCTGCTTTTATCTTTGAAATCACGAACGGAGTGATTTTTATAGCCGGAATTGATATACATGGAGTACCTCCTGAAAAACAATGATAAATGATTTATAACTAATCGTATCATTTTGTGCATATTATGTCCAATTCTGTTTATATACATGTATGAAAAATAATTATATGATATCTCTATAAGAAAAGGAAAAAACTGATATATACCATGACAGCTGTTGAAAATGGCTGATAGAGAGGAAAGACCAAAATATATATATAAAAGGAGGACAAGGAATGATCGTGCCACATTTTTATGAAAATCCGCAGATCTTACATGAACATACAATGCCTGCAAGAGCTTATTTTATACCGGCGTCTGTCAGGAGAGATGATCTGATAGAACACAGAGAAAGATCAGACCGTTTTCAATTACTGGACGGTGAGTGGGATTTTCGTTATTATAAAAGCATTTATGAGGTAACGGAGCCCTTTTATGCACCGGGATATGACAGAACGGAGTTTGAAAAAATAACGGTACCGGGTATGTGGCAGATGGCAGGATACGACCGGCATCAGTATACAAATATCCGATATCCGTTTCCGTTTGATCCGCCTTATGTGCCACAGGATGATCCCTGTGGAGTTTATATCCGTTCATTTGGCTATCAGAAGGATGAAAAGGCACCAAAAGCTTTTTTAAATTTTGAAGGTGTAGACAGTTGTTTTTATGTGTGGCTGAACGGCAGATATGCCGGCTACAGCCAGGTGTCGCATGCAACCAGTGAGTTTGAGGTAACTTCTTATCTGCAGGAAGGAGAAAATATACTGGCGGTTCTGGTGTTGAAATGGTGTGACGGCTCTTATCTGGAGGATCAGGATAAGTTTCGCATGAGTGGGATTTTTCGGGATGTCTATCTGTTAAAGAGACCGGAAAAAGCAATCCGGGATTATCGTATCACAACAGATGTTGGCAGAGACAGTGCTGTTGTAAAGCTGGAGCTTCAATATTGTGCACCGGCAGAAACGAAAATCTGGATAGAAGATGCCGGGGGAACGGTTGTAGCCAAAGGAGAATCGGAGCAGGATGGGGAGCTGGAACTGGTTGTGCTTCACCCGGTCTTATGGAATACCGAAAATCCATATTTGTATAAGGTAATCTTACAGACAGAGGACGAAGTGATCGTGGACAGGATCGGATTCCGGACGATTGCGATCAAAGATGCGGTTGTATATTTTAACGGGCAAAAGATCAAACTGCGCGGTGTCAATCATCATGATACAGATCCGGAGACAGGGTATGTTACAAGTGTAGAACAGATCAAAAAAGATCTGACATTGATGAAACAGCACAATTTTAATGCCATCCGGTCCAGTCATTATCCAAGTGTTCCTTATTTTTACCAGATGTGTGACATATATGGATTTCTGGTGATCGATGAAGCAGATCTGGAAGCACATGG
>DJNY01000035.1:2741-3702 GCA_002441865.1 Lachnospiraceae bacterium UBA6452
TGGAATGAAAAAATCGCGGATGATCCGGTCTGGGAAGCCGCAATTTTAGACCGTGTGCAGCAGATGGTACAAAGAGATAAAAACCGTTTTTGTATCATTATGTGGTCAGTGGGAAATGAAAGTGCCTATGGCTGTAATTTTGAAAAGGCACTGGCGTGGACAAAGCAGGACGATCCACAGCGTCTGACACAGTATGAAAGTGCGCGTTATCGCAATTATGCGGTAACCTATCATTATGAAAATCTGGATCTGTACAGCCGGATGTATCCGTCTTTGCAGGAAATAAAAGACTATCTGGAACGGGATGGCAGAAAACCGTTTTTACTCGTGGAGTATTGTCACAGTATGGGGAATGGGCCCGGGGATCTGGAAGATTATTTTCAGATGATCCAGAAGGATGACAGAATGTGCGGTGGTTTTGTCTGGGAATGGTGTGATCATGCGATCGCACAGGGAACGGCAAAGAACGGGAAAAAGAGATTTCTGTATGGAGGAGATCATGGAGAAATATTGCATGATGGAAATTTCTGCATGGATGGTCTTGTTTATCCGGATCGCACACCGCATACCGGACTTTTGGAATATTGGAACGTATATCGACCGGCAAGGGTGCTTTCTTATGACAAGGAGAGCGGTGAACTGCTGCTTCACAATTATATGGATTTTGATGACCTGGGAGCGTATGCAGAGATCTTTTATGAACTGACAAGGGACGGACAACTCATAGAGACCGGAAAATTACCGGCTGTTTCGATTCTACCGCACAATGATGCGGCCATCAGACTGAAGCTTTCTGTACCGCAGACAGGACGGCTTTTCCTGAAACTCATATACCGGCTGAAAAAAGAACTGCCGCTTGTAAAATCAGGTCACATGCTGGGGTTTGATGAGATCAGGCTGACAAATCAGGACGAAAGAAACCGGAAGACCCTGGAATGGCTGGAGCGAAAGGACAGAACAG
>DJNY01000004.1:0-5417 GCA_002441865.1 Lachnospiraceae bacterium UBA6452
TCTGTAACGTAACATATGGGATGAAATAATTTTCTTTGTTTAATTTACATAACGTCAATAACATAATATTAAATAACAAACCGGTTTATTGCAACAAAAGAGGCAGTAATATACCATATATTGTTTGGCTCGGTCAAAAAATACACTATATTATGTTGCAGCAAAATAACTAGAAAATCTAAGATACAAAACTGATACCTAGGTCATAAAAATTTTGAAAAAATAAAATAGCATTTATTATAATTCAGAAAAGAAGAAAAAATATAGAAAATGATTAGATTGTCAGTAAAATGATGACTGAAATAGTCAATATAAATATGAAAAAAATAACACAAAGATTGAAACAGATATGTTTACATAAAATAGTACAAATTATTAAAATAACAATATTAACATTTGAAAATATGATAAAGCCGCATTTCATAACACTACAATCAAAAATCTACAATAAATATTATGTATACCTATAAATGACATGCGTATTCAATGGAAAATACGGCAAAACAGTGAACAACGACGAAACTACAATCCGGAAAACACGGCGGGAAGTCTGTGACATAAAATGAAAAAGGATAGGGGAGAATGTCAGAAACAGAAATAAAAAACATCTGTCATGTATGGTCGCGGTTGAAAAAAGGGATATTTCTTGTATAATGAAAATGATGTGTCATTAACATAGGAAAAGATTACAAATGGAGGAGTCATCAAATGGCAGACGTAAGACGGATTTATGTTGAGAAAAAAGATGCTTTTGCAGTCAAGGCAAAGGAACTGCAGGAGGATCTGAAGAACTATCTGGGAATGACAGGCATCGATAAGGTCAGAGTACTGATCCGCTATGATGTGGAAAATATCTCGGATGAAACTTTTCAGAAAGCTTGTAAGACTGTATTCAGTGAGCCGCCGGTTGATATGCTGTACGAGGAACAGTTCCCAATGCCTGAAAATGCAAAGTGCTTTTCGGTAGAGTTTTTACCGGGACAGTTTGACCAGCGTGCGGATTCAGCACTGCAGTGTATCCAGTTCTTAAAGGAAGATGAACAGCCAATCATCAAAACAGCTGTAACTTATGTACTGGAGGGTAATGTTTCGGATGAGGATCTGGAAAAGATCAAAGCATACTGTATCAATCCTGTAGATTCCAGAGAAACCGGTATGAAAAAGCCGGAAACACTTGTTTCTGAATATAACGAGCCGGATGATGTTAAGATCTTTACAGGCTTTCAGGATATGCCGGAGGACGAACTGAAAAAGTTGTACGATTCTCTGGGACTTGCCATGACATTTAAGGATTTCCTTCATATCCAGAATTATTTCAAGAAGGAAGAAAAACGAGATCCGTCCATGACAGAGATCCGCGTACTGGATACATACTGGTCTGATCATTGCCGTCACACAACATTCTCCACAGAACTGAAAGATGTAACGTTTGAAGACGGTTACTATAAGACTCCGATTGAAAAAACATATAAAGACTATCTGGCTGCCAGGGAAGAAATCTTCAAGGGCAGAGACGATAAGTTTGTCTGCCTGATGGATCTTGCACTTATGGCAATGCGCAAGCTGAAAAAAGAAGGCAAGCTGGATGATATGGAAAAATCAGATGAGATCAATGCCTGCTCCATCGTTGTTCCGGTAGAGATTGACGGTAAGACAGAAGAATGGCTGATCTTCTTTAAGAATGAAACACATAACCATCCGACAGAGATCGAGCCGTTTGGTGGTGCAGCTACCTGTCTGGGTGGTGCGATCCGTGATCCGCTTTCAGGCCGTGGTTATGTATATCAGGCAATGCGTATCACAGGTGCTGCAGATCCGACAGTTCCGGTAACAGAGACTTTAAAAGGAAAGCTTTCCCAGAAGAAGCTTGTCAGAGGCGCAGCAAGCGGTTATTCCTCCTATGGTAATCAGATCGGTCTTGCAACAGGCTATGTAAAAGAAATTTATCATCCGGATTATGTGGCAAAGAGAATGGAGATCGGTGCTGTTATGGGTGCTGCTCCGAGAAAGAATGTCATTCGTGAAAATTCCGATCCGGGCGATATCATCATCCTGCTCGGCGGCAGAACCGGACGTGATGGCTGCGGCGGTGCAACAGGTTCTTCCAAAGTACATACAACAACTTCCATCGAGACATGCGGAGCGGAAGTACAGAAGGGTAATGCACCGACAGAACGTAAGATCCAGAGACTGTTCCGCAGAGCAGAAGTCAGCAGGCTGATCAAGAAATGTAATGACTTTGGTGCAGGCGGTGTATCCGTAGCAATCGGTGAGCTGGCAGACGGACTTGTCGTTGACCTTGATAAGGTACCAAAGAAATATGCAGGTCTGGATGGTACAGAGCTTGCTATTTCCGAATCCCAGGAAAGAATGGCAGTTGTCGTAGCGCCAAAGGATGTGGATGAATTCTTAGGCTATGCGGCAGAGGAAAATCTGGAGGCTGTCAAAGTTGCAACAGTAACGAAAGAGCCGAGACTGGTACTGAACTGGAGAGGCAGGAGTATTGTAAATCTTTCCAGAGCATTTCTGGATACAAACGGTGCACATCAGGAAACAAGCGTAAAGGTTGATGTACCGAAGAAAGAAGATAACTATTTAGAAAAGATCGCAATTGATAAAGTAGAAAAGGATCTGGAGCAGAAGGACGTCAAGGCTGCTATGCTGGATACGCTGCATGACCTCAATGTCTGCAGCCAGAAGGGGCTTGTGGAAATGTTTGATGCATCCATCGGTGCAGGCAGCGTATTTATGCCATACGGTGGACAGTATCAGCTGACAGAAACACAGACCATGGTTGCCAAACTTCCGGTTCTGCATGGCAAGACAGATACTGTTACAATGATGAGCTATGGCTTTGATCCATATCTTTCCAGCTGGAGCCCATACCACGGCGCGATTTATGCAGTTCTCGAATCGTTATCCAAGATCGTTGCAGCCGGTGGAGATTATAAGAAGGTTCGTTTCACATTCCAGGAATACTTCCGCCGCATGACAGAAGATCCGGAAAGATGGAGCCAGCCATTTGCAGCACTGCTTGGTGCTTATAATGCACAGATCGGTTTCGGACTGCCTAGTATCGGCGGAAAGGACAGTATGTCCGGTACATTTAATGATATTGACGTACCTCCGACACTTGTGTCATTTGCAGTAGATACCGCACTGCAGCAGGAAATCCTGACACCGGAGCTGAAAAAGACAGGTGATGCACTTGTATTATTTGAGATCCCGAAGGATGCCTATGATCTGCCGGAATACGATAAGGTAATGGCTTTATATGAGAAGCTGCATACTCTTGTTGTAGACGGTACTTTGAAGGCTGCTTATACAGTAGACGGAACAGGCGTTATGGCTGCAACAGCCAAGATGGCATTTGGTAATAAGCTGGGTGTAAGCTATGCAGACAGCCTGACAGAAAAAGAATTATTTGGTAATCAGATCGGTGCGATCGTTGCAGAAGCCGCACAGGAAGATCTTGCAAAGCTTCCGGCTTATAAACTGGTCGGCAGCGTAGCAGAGAGCGGATTTGTTTATAAGGATGCAACCGTAACGGAAGACGATGCCCTGAAGAGCTGGAGCTCTACACTGGAACGTGTCTTCCCGACAAAGGCAGAAAAAGGCACAGAACCGGTTGCTTCTCCTTTATATGAAGCAAAAGAAGTATATGTATGCAAGCATAAAGTGGCAAAACCGACCGTATTCATTCCGGTATTCCCGGGTACAAACTGCGAATACGATTCAGCCAAAGCATTTGAAAGAGCCGGTGCGGATGTCATCACAAAGGTATTTAAAAATATGTCAGCAGAAGACATCAGAGAAAGCGTAGATGCTTTTGAAAAAGCAATCAGCCAGGCACAGATCATCATGTTCCCGGGCGGCTTCTCAGCAGGTGATGAGCCGGACGGAAGCGCGAAGTTCTTTGCAACCGCATTCCAGAATGCAAAGATCAAAGAAGCTGTAACAAAGCTGCTGAACGAGCGTGACGGTCTTGCACTTGGTATCTGTAATGGTTTCCAGGCACTGATCAAACTGGGGCTTGTGCCATATGGCGAGATCTGCGGACAGAAAGAGGATTCTCCGACACTGACCTATAACACGATCAACCGTCACATCTCCAAGATGGTTTATACAAAGGTTGTTTCCAATAAATCCCCATGGCTGGCACAGGCAGAGGTCGGAAAGACTTACGTATCGCCTGCTTCTCATGGTGAAGGCCGTTTCGTGGCACCGCAGGAATGGATCGACAAGCTGTTTGCAAACGGGCAGGTGGCAACACAGTATGCAGACTTCAATGGCAATGTTTCCATGGATGAAGAGTGGAATGTCAATGGTTCTTACGCAGCTATCGAAGGTATCACTTCTCCGGATGGCAGATGCTTCGGCAAGATGGCACATGCGGAAAGACGTGACGATGCAGTAGCGATCAACATTTATGGAGAGCAGGATCTGAAGATCTTTGAATCCGGTGTAGCTTACTTTAAATAGGCAGCAGAAAACAATAACAAAACAGCCGTCTCCCTCATATAGTAAATTATGTATAGGGGGAGCGGCTATGAAGAAAAGAATCGTGCTACTGGGAGGAGATCTCAGACAGTATTATATGGCAAAATCTCTTATTCGTAAGGATTTTGCCATTTCTTATTATGGACTGAATTTCCCACAGGAGGAGCAGGGAGCGCGTCGGTGTAGGGATAAAGGTGCTCTGTGGTCTGCCCTGCGGGAAGCGGACGCACTTGTATTACCGGATCCGGTCAGCCGGGATGGCATGACGGTCCGGGAAAATATGCTGGAGACGCCTGTGCTTTTGGCAGAGGTGATGGCGCATGTGGATGGGCAGCAGCTTTTTGGCGGCAGGTTTCCGGTCGATATGGTGGCGGCTGCGGCAAAAAATAACTGCCGGTTGCATGATTTCGTGCAAAATGAAAGATTGCAGATCAAAAATGCAGCTCTTATTGCAGAAGCTGCCTTGCTGGAGGCAAAGTTGCTGAGTGATGAAATGCTGCAGGGCAGTAATTGCCTGCTCATAGGCTATACACTGGAAGCAAGACTGCTTGTGCAGTATCTGAAAGCATTTGGGGCACATGTGACAGTTGCGTCAACGATTGGGCGGCGCAGGCTGGAGGCAGAGGCATATGGCTGCATCGGAATGGACGAAGCGCAGCTTTCGGAATCTTGTATGAGATGGAATTATGTATTTCAGATAACGGGTGAAATGAAACTGGGACGAAAGCTGCTCAATCTCATGCAGCCTGATACAGTGATCCTGGATCTGTCGGAAAAAGAGGACAGTGTCAACACGGTATACGGACGGAGCCAGCATCTGACGATCCGGAAATGTACAGATCTGCCAGGCAGATATGCCGCTAAGACGGTGGGAGAGGAATATGCAGATTATGTGGCAGCTGTTATTTAATTGCCTG
>DJNY01000004.1:5509-10743 GCA_002441865.1 Lachnospiraceae bacterium UBA6452
ATAAAAAAAGAACAGGACGGATAGGAAATCTACCCTGTTCTTTGTCTTTGCGAAATTTACTTCTATTATACTTATACTATGTAATTATTCTGCTGTGTCACTTGCAGCGTCTGTAGCATTCTCGTCAGAAGCTGAATCACTTGCAGCATTCTCATCAGAAGCTGTAGCATCTGTACCATCTGTAGCAGCGTCCGTGCTGTCAGTTGCTTCGCTGTTGTTTAAAATATCCATGATATTATTTGCGATATCTTCTGTTGAATTTTCTGAAGCAGTGCTTTGTTCAGCCTGCTTTTTCGGCAATACAACATTGGTATAGTAAACCAGATAGCCGCATCCGCCAACGATCAGAAGGGCGGTCACGATACCGCAGATCCAGCTGATGATGCGTTTCTTCCTGGCTTTCTTTTCCAGTTCTTTCTTATTCTTTTTGGCGTTTTTGTAAGCCTCCATTTTCTTCTGGCTCATGGTAAAATCCTCTTTTCTGTTAGATATAATGGTATTTTATGAAAATCTGTACTTATTGTAAAGAATAATTGTGAAAAAAATATGATAAATAATAAAAAAGAATATTGACAGAAAAAAAACAAATGCTATAATGAACATATGAACAGATATTCATATGAACAGATACACATATAAAGGAGGAAGCTATGAAGAAAATAGAAGGCGATGCTGAAAAATGTGATTGCATTCACGTTCATGAAGATATCGTGGAAAAGGTAGAAGAGAAAATGCCACAGGATGAACAGCTCGCAGATCTGGCTGAGTTCTTCCGCATCTTCGGAGATGCGACGAGGATCCGGATCTTATATGTGCTGATGTGTTCGGAAATGTGTGTCTGCGATATTGCCACACTTCTGGGGATGACACAGTCCGCAATTTCCCATCAGCTCAGGGTGCTGAAGCAGATGGATCTTGTGAAGAACAGAAGGGAAGGCAAAACGGTATTCTATTCTCTGGCAGACGGTCATATCAAGACGATCTTAAGTCAGGGAATTGAACATATCAACGAATAAAACAAAATCAAACGGAGGTAAGGAACATGAAAAAAACAGTTATTTTAGAGGATCTGGATTGTGCACACTGCGCAGGTAAAATCGAGGAAGCGGTAAACGAGCTGAAAGACGTTGAAAAATGCAGCGTAAACTTCCTGACACAGAAGATGGTAATTGATGCAGATGAAGCCGCAATGGATGGTATTTTAAAAGAAGCCAGGAAAATCGTAAAGAAAATTGAGCCGGATGTTACATTTACTGTAAAGTAAATGGCAGCGGTAAGGCAGAAGCTGTATCGGATATGCAGAGAATATACAAGTATGCCTGGTAAGTGAGGAAGAAGTATGACAAAGAAACTGAAAAAAAGACTCTATAGGATCATAGCAGGGGCAGTATGCTACGCAGCCTGCATGGCAATGGAAAAACTGGCACCTGTCAGTAACAACGTATTACTGATCGCATTCCTGGTTACCTATTTTATTATAGGTGGGGATGTACTGAAGGGTGCAGCACAAAATATCATAAAAGGACAGATCTTTGATGAAAAATTCCTGATGGTGATCGCAACGATCGGTGCATTTTTAAGCAGCCAGTATCCGGAGGCAGTAGCAGTAATGCTGTTTTATCAGATCGGTGAATGGTTCCAGTCTTATGCGGTCAATAAATCCAGAGGATCTATTAAGGAACTGATGGATATCAGACCGGATTATGCAAATGTATATAATGAAGCAGGAGAACTTGTCAGTGTAGATCCGGACGAAGTCAGCATTGGTACGACTATCGTAGTAAAGCCGGGCGAGAAGATTCCGCTGGACGGAGAAGTCATCAAGGGAGAAACGTCCTTGGATACCATGGCACTGACCGGAGAAAGCCTGCCAAGAGAGATCCATACAGGAGATGAGGTCATCAGCGGCTGTATCAATTTATCCGGTGTAATTGAGGTTAAGACCAATAAGGAATTTGGTGAATCTACAGTAGCGAAGATCCTGAATCTGGTAGAAAATGCGACTGCAAAGAAAGCAGAAGCAGAAAACTTTATTTCAAAATTTGCAAAATACTATACACCGATCGTCGTATTTTTAGCTGTTGCACTTGCAATTATCCCATCTGTTATCACAGGCGCGTGGGGCAAATGGGTTTACCGTGCACTTTGCTTTTTGGTTATTTCCTGCCCTTGTGCACTTGTTATTTCCATTCCGCTCAGCTTCTTCGGTGGTATCGGTGCAGCAAGTAAAGCCGGTATTTTAGTAAAGGGAAGCAACTACTTAGAGGCACTTGCAAATGCAGAGACGATCGTTATGGATAAGACCGGTACTCTGACAAAAGGACAATTCGCTGTGACAAAGATCATGGCAGTGAATGAATCTGAGCAGCGTATACTTGAATATAGCGCATTTGCGGAAAGACTATCCACACACCCGATCTCCAAATCCATTATGACAGCCTATCAGCAGAAAAACGGTGATATGACAATTATGTCATCGAATGAAGCGGTAGAAGAAAAAGCAGGATTTGGTGTGATCGCACACAAAGGTGACGGCAGGATCGCCGTTGGTAATGAAAAGCTCATGGCACAGGTGCTTGGTGCAGATGCATGGGCTGTCTGCAAGAAAAAATATCTGGCAGGTGAGAAGGCATTATCCGAAGGAACGATCTGCCATATTGCATACAATAATGTATATTGGGGCTTTTTACTGATCGAAGATCAGCTCAAGGATGATGCGGCGGAATGTGTAACAGGGCTGAAAAAAGCAGGTATGCGGCTTGTTATGCTGACGGGTGACCAGAAGGGTGTTGCAGACAAAGTAGCCGGCCAGCTCGGCATTACAGAGTATTATGCAGAACTTTTACCGGGTGATAAAGTAGATCATGTAGAAAAACTGCTGGCTGAAAAATCAGAAAAGGGCAAGCTCATCTTTGTCGGCGACGGTATTAATGATGCGCCGGTACTTGCAAGAGCGGATATCGGTATTGCAATGGGCGGTCTTGGTTCCGATGCAGCGATCGAAGCGGCGGACATTGTTATCATGACGGATGAGCCGGCTAAGATCACGACTGCAATGCACATTTCCAGGAAGACACTGGAAATTGTAAAACAGAACATTATCTTTGCGATCGGCGTAAAGATTTTAATACTGATCCTGGCAGCGCTTGGTGTAGCCTCCATGTGGTGGGCAGTATTTGCCGATGTCGGTGTTGCATTCATTGCAATCCTGAATGCAATGAGGGCGTTAAAACTGAAATAAAAACAAAAATCCTAAACAGAGTACAGTGGCTTAAGCTGCTGTACTCTGTTTGTTATGGCGACGAGGAAAATAATAAAACAAAAATTTAAAAAAATTAAAAATAAATGTTGACAATATATTATTCTGTGTTATAGTTGAAATAGAACAGATACAACGAGGAGGTGTCTAGTATGAATATTCAAAAATTTACACAGAAATCCCTGGAAGCTGTCAATGGCTGTGAAAAGCTCGCTTATGAGTTTGGCAATCAGGAGGTGGATCAGGAGCATCTTCTTTATAGTCTGCTTACAATCGATGACAGCCTGATCTTAAAGCTCATCGAGAAAATGGAGATTAATAAAGAGCACTTTTTAGATAGAAGTAAAGCTGCGATCGAGAAAAAAACAAAGGTCAGCGGCGGACAGATTTATATGAGCAAGGCTTTAAACGAAGTATTGCTTATGGCAGAGGATGAGGCAAAGGCAATGGGGGATGAATATGTTTCCGTAGAGCATTTGTTCTTATCTCTGTTAAAACATCCGAATGCAGAGATCAAAAAGCTGTTTTCGGAATACGGACTGACGAGAGAGCGTTTTTTACAGGCATTGTCCACAGTACGTGGCAACCAGCACGTGACAAGTGATAATCCGGAAGCAACGTATGACACACTGGAGAAATACGGACAGGATCTGGTAGAGCGTGCAAGAGCGCAGAAGCTTGATCCGGTCATCGGACGTGATAATGAGATCCGTAATGTGATCCGTATCCTGTCCCGTAAGACGAAAAACAATCCGGTACTGATCGGTGAGCCCGGCGTTGGTAAAACGGCGGTTGTAGAAGGTCTGGCACAGCGTATCGTCAGAGGTGATGTACCGCAGACCTTAAAGGATAAAAAGATTTTTGCACTGGATATGGGCGCACTAGTTGCTGGTGCCAAATATCGTGGTGAATTTGAAGAGCGTCTGAAAGCTGTGTTGGAAGATGTCAGAAAGAGTGAAGGACAGATCATTCTGTTTATTGATGAGCTGCATACGATCGTCGGAGCCGGTAAGACAGACGGTGCACTTGACGCCGGCAATATGCTGAAGCCTATGCTGGCACGTGGTGAACTGCATTGTATCGGTGCTACGACACTGGATGAATACAGACAATATATTGAAAAAGATGCAGCACTGGAGCGTCGTTTCCAGACCGTTATGGTTGAAGAGCCGACTGTTGAGGATACGATATCCATCCTGCGTGGCTTAAAGGAACGTTATGAAGTATTTCATGGCGTTAAGATCATGGATAATGCACTTGTCAGTGCAGCAGTTTTATCCAATCGTTATATCACGGACAGATTTCTGCCGGATAAAGCGATCGACCTTGTAGATGAGGCATGTGCGCTGATCAAGACGGAACTGGATTCTATGCCGACAGAGCTGGATGAGATGCGTCGTAAAGTGATGCAGATGGAGATTGAGGAAGCAGCACTGAAGAAGGAGGATGATAGTCTTTCCAAAGAGCGTCTTGCCAACCTGCAGAAAGAACTGGCAGAACTGAAAGAAAAATTTAACAGTCAGAAAGCAACCTGGGAAAATGAAAAGAATTCCGTACAGAAACTGCAGAAAATGCGTGAAGAGATCGAGTCTGTTAATAACGAGATCCAGATCGCACAGCGGGAAGGCAACCTGGAGAAAGCCGCAGAGCTTTCCTATGGCAAACTGCCTGACCTGAAGAAGCAGCTGGAGATGGAAGAGGAAAAGGTAAAATCAGAAGATCTCTCTCTGGTACATGAAAATGTCAATGAAGAAGAGATTGCAAAGATCGTATCCCGCTGGACAGGTATTCCTGTTGCAAAACTGACAGAAGGAGAAAGAAATAAAACCCTGCATCTGGATGAAGAACTCCATAAGAGAGTAATCGGTCAGGATGAAGGTGTGACAAAAGTGTCAGAGGCCATTATCCGTTCCAAAGCGGGTATCAAGGATCCGACAAAGCCAATCGGTTCGTTCCTGTTCTTAGGACCTACCGG
>DJNY01000004.1:10840-28175 GCA_002441865.1 Lachnospiraceae bacterium UBA6452
AACAACATGGTGCGTATCGATATGAGTGAGTACATGGAGAAATACTCTGTGTCCCGTCTGATCGGAGCGCCTCCGGGATATGTTGGTTACGAAGAAGGCGGTCAGCTGACAGAAGCGGTTCGTCGCAGACCTTACAGTGTTGTTCTGTTTGATGAGATCGAGAAAGCACATCCTGATGTATTTAATGTGCTTTTGCAGGTGCTTGATGATGGACGTATCACAGATTCACAGGGCAGAACGGTAGATTTTAAGAATACCATTCTGATCATGACATCCAATATCGGTGCATCCTATCTGCTGGATGGTATCAATGAAGATGGCACGATCAAACCGGAAGCAGAGGCTGCGGTTATGAATGACCTGCGTAATCATTTCAGACCTGAATTTCTGAACCGTCTGGATGAAACAATCCTGTTTAAACCTCTGACAAAGAGTAATATCAGTGGTATCATCAATCTGCTTGTAGACGATCTGAACAAACGTCTTGCCGACAAGGAGATCTCCATCAGACTGACGGATGCTGCAAAACAGCACATTGTGGAAAATGGATATGATCCTGTTTATGGTGCAAGACCGCTGAAGCGTTATATGCAGAAATATGTGGAAACACTGTCTGCAAAACTGATTCTGGAGGATAAAGTAAAACCGAAAGATACGATCGTGATCGATGAAAAAGACGGTGCGCTGACAGCCAGCTGTGAGAGTCACTCTTAAGCGAAAAAATGGGAAGAAAATCAGCTGATCATCTTTTAAAATCAGTGGTTTCATGGTAATCTATAAGAGAGCCTTAGCTATTTATGCGGAAGCGTTATGGCTAAGGCTCTTTTTGATATTTTTTTCAGAATGAACAGGGGTGAGATGATGATACCAAAGGATCCGGTTATGCTGCTGAGTTTTGTGAATCTGAAGCTGCGGGACTATTACAGCAGTCTTGATGATATGTGTGACGGACTGGATGTCAGTAAGCAGGAGATCACAGAAAAACTGGCACAGATCGATTATCATTATGATGCGGACAGGAATCAGTTCTGTTAATTGAGTTTGATGTATAGGGTGAGTTATGGGAGAGAAAAAAATGCAGATGGTAGTAAAAAACGGAGGAACGTTTTCTCTTAATGCAGGGGAAAGCGTTCTTTCTGTACTGAAAAAGAGGAATCTTGCGACATTTTCCAATTGCGGCGGGCACGGAACGTGCGGAAAATGTGCGGTGCGTTTTCTGAAAGGGGCACCGCTTCCGCTGCCGGCAGACCGCAAACGGTTTTCGCCGTCGCAGCTCAGGGAAGGATACAGGCTGGCATGTCTGGCAAAGCCTGCGCAGGATTGCATTGTGGAGATGGCATTTGAAAAGGAGAAGGAATTTATTCTGACTTCCTCAGCCCTTCCGTCGGATGCGCTTTCTTCGCAGATGAAGTCACAGGTGCTTCTGCGGGAAGATCCGGGGCAGTACGGAGAGACATTTGTGATCGCCGATCTGGGTACGACAACGATCGTCCTGCAGCTTGTGGAGGCTGAGAGCGGGCATGTGATCGACACTTATCGGGCACTCAATCCGCAGAGACAGTACGGAAGTGATGTGATCAGCCGTATGGAATATGCCCTTTCCGGAATGGATCATCTGCTGGCAGACTGCGTACACTATCTTTTGGAAGGTGCGGTGGAAAAGTGGCTGCAGGCCGGTTTTTCCCCTTTGTTTATTGTGCTTGCGGGGAATACCGTTATGGATCATCTGCTGCTGCATATGGACGTAAGCGGACTTTCCCATGCACCGTTTACACCGGTAACGACTGATCTGGCAGTCACGGACATTGCAATGGTAAAATGCTATGTGATGCCCGGTATTTCTGCATTTGTCGGCGGTGATATCATGGCTGGCATGTTGTCCGTGCGGGAACAGATGCAGAAAGAGAAGGTAGAAAAAGCGCTTTTTATTGATCTTGGAACAAACGGAGAGATGGCGCTGATCGGTAAGGACAGGACAGTATGTACGGCGACGGCAGCGGGGCCTGCTTTTGAGGGCGGCGCGAGTGCTAACGTACCGGGAACGGATATGATCGCGCTGGTAGCCCGTATGTTATCCGGTGGTATTATAGATGAAACAGGGCTGATCTGTGAGGAATACTTCCATAATGGCGTGACTGTGGATCATGTCTGCATCAGGCAGGAGGATGTGCGTGGACTGCAGATCGCAAAGGCTGCTGTTTATGCGGGGATTCATGTATTGCTGGAAACAGCCGGCTGCAGAATAGAGGAGATCGAACAGGTCTATCTGGCAGGCGGATTTGGCTATCTGCTGGACGGAGAAAGTGCGATCAGGATCGGACTATTGCCTGCGCAGCTGCGGGGAAAGATCACAGCAGTCGGAAATACAGCACTTTCCGGTGCTTATGCATATGGCAGACTGCTTCTGAATGGACATGCAGAGCAGGAAACCGCTATGATCAAGGAGCAGACGGAAAGTATTAACCTGGCAGAGCAGGATGCTTTCCAGGCATGCTATCTGCAGGCAATGTCACTGGCGGAAATGGCAGAATAAAAAGAAATACAGGGTTGGAGAAAGAGTATGTTATTTCAGGATTTTTACAAAGGACGGGCATTTGATGCGTATACATATTTTGGAGCTCATATCGAAGGAAAAGGCGTCTGGTTCCGCGTGTATGCACCGGCGGCAAAAGCAGTTTATGTGATCGGTGATTTTTCGGGCTGGAACAGGATTCGGATGGATCACGGGTATGATGGCGGTGTCTTTACTGCTTATGTAGAGGGTGCAAAGGCAGGACAGATGTATAAATACCTGGTGGAAGAACAAAGCGGAGTGGTGCGCGAACATTGTGATCCGTATGGCTTTGCAATGGAAAAACGCCCGGCATTTGCATCGATCATTACTGATCTGTACAAGTACCGGTTTGCGGACCGGGAATGGATGGCGAAACGGGATAAATCCTATGATAAGCCGATGAACATATATGAACTGCATCTGGCATCCTGGAAAAACAAAAAAGCCACCAGGGAGCGGAAAGAGGGGGAAGAAATGCATTTCCCGGCCTATGAGGAAATCGCGGAGGAGCTGATCCCTTACCTGAAAGAAAATCATTTTAATTATATTGAAATGTTACCGCTTGCGGAGCATCCGGCAGATTGTTCCTGGGGATATCAGGATACCGGATTTTATGCGCCAACAGCAAGATACGGCAGCCCGGACGGACTCAAAAAGCTGATCGACAGCTGCCATCAGAATGACATTGGCGTCATTCTTGATTTTGTGCCGATCCATTTCGCAATGGATGACTATGGATTACGGCGGTTTGACGGAACGGCACTTTATGAATATGACAATAAGGATGTCGGCGAGAGTGAGTGGGGCACATGCAATTTTAACCATTCCCGCGGAGAGGTGGCAAGCTTCTTACAATCCAATGCAAATTACTGGCTGCAGGAGTTTCATTTTGATGGAATCCGTATGGATGCGATCAGCCGTGCCATTTACTGGATGGGAGATCCGAAACGTGGCATAAATGACAGAAGTGTCGCATTCATAAAGGAGATGAATGCAGGGCTGCACAGCTTAAATCCTACCGCAATTCTCGTGGCAGAGGATTCCACCAATTATCTGAAAGTAACAGCACCTGTGGAATATGACGGACTGGGTTTTGATTACAAATGGGACATGGGCTTTATGAATGATACACTGGATTATTTCCGCTTAGAACCGGTACACAGACCGGCAAATTATGATAAGCTTGCCTTTTCCATGCAGTATTTTTATAACGAATTATACCTGCTGCCGTTTTCACATGATGAGGTAGTCCACGGAAAGGCAACGATCGTCCAGAAAATGTGGGGCGATTATGAGCAGAAATTTCCACAGGCAAGAGCCTTATATGCCTATTTTTATACCCATCCGGGCAAAAAACTGAATTTCATGGGCAATGAGATCGGGCAGCTCCGGGAGTGGGATGAAAACCGCCAGCAGGACTGGGATATGCTGAAGTATCCGATGCATGACAGTTTTTATCATTATTACAGAGAGCTTAGCCGGATCTATACCACCTATCCTGCTTTATATAATGGGGAATACAATCCGAACTGTTTCCGTTGGCTGCAGGTGCATGCAGCACAGTTTTCCACCTATGTATATGAAAGACGCGCCGAGGGACAGTCGGTTATCGTGATGTTAAACTTCTCAGATCAGTACTGGAGCAGCTTCTCATTTGGATATGACAGAAATGTCACACTGAAAGAGCTGATCAACAGTGACTGGGAAGCGTACAGTGGCAAAACAAAACATTCAGATATGAAGGTGCATGTACAGGCGCAGGTGTATGATGGAATGCCATACCGCATCAGCACAGATATTGCACCATTTTCTGCCAGAATATTTTTGGTGAAAAAGGACTTGTAATTTTCGAACACATGTTTATAATAAGAATATAACTCGAACAAACGTTCTTTGTATAAACAGGTGGGAAGATTATGATCGTTTTAGAAGATTTGGAAATTGAAAAGAAGCTGGAGATCTTATCCGATGCGGCAAAATACGACGTGGCTTGTACTTCAAGCGGCGTAGAGCGCAAGGGCAGACAGGACGACATGGGAAATGCGACGCACTGTGGCATCTGCCACAGTTTTGCGGCTGATGGCAGGTGTATTTCTCTTTTGAAGGTTCTGATGACCAATGAATGCATCTATGACTGTAAATACTGCATCAACCGCCGCTCGAATGATACAGTCCGTACATCGTTTACGCCGCAGGAGCTCTGTGAGCTGACGATCCAGTTTTATCGGCGCAATTACATTGAGGGGCTCTTTCTGAGCTCCGGGATCAGACGTTCGCCGGATGAAACGATGGAGCAGATCTACCGGGTTCTTTTTTTGCTGCGCAGGCAGTATCATTTCAACGGATATATCCATGTGAAAGGAATCCCGGGTGCATCTGCAGAGCTTGTGCAGGCAGTCGGGTATCTGGCAGACCGCATGAGTCTGAATCTGGAGCTTCCGACTGCACAGGGGCTGCAAAAGCTGGCACCGGGCAAGACGCGGGAAAAGATCCTGACGCCGATGCGCCAGATCCAGAATGGTATTCGGGAGCAGAAGCTTTTGCTGACGGATGGTGGCCGGATAGCAAAGAAGCAGGAGAATGGAAGCAGCCTGTATCTGCCCGGGAATGGGCAGCTTTTACGCGAAAGGAGCAGCTATGGTGTCAGTGAGATTCGTGGAAAGCAGGCGCAGTTTGTACCGGCGGGACAGAGCACCCAGATGATCGTAGGGGCAACGCAGGAGAACGATTATCAGCTCCTCACGATCGCAGAGTCCTTATACCGGAAGTTTGAACTGAAGCGTGTCTTTTACTCTGCCTATGTGGCACTGAATGAAGACAGAGATCTGCCGCAGGTAGGGACAAAGCCGCCGCTGCTCCGTGAGCACCGTCTGTATCAGGCAGATTTTTTACTGCGCTTTTATGGGTTCGAGGCAAAGGAACTCCTGTCAGAGGAAAAACCGAACTTTAATGTGTACCTCGATCCGAAGTGTGACTGGGCGATCCGGCATCTGGAATATTTCCCGGTTGAGATCAACCGCGCAGGCTATGAATTGCTGCTCCGTGTTCCGGGGATCGGTGTCAAGTCCGCCCAGCGGATCATACGGGCGCGCAGATCTGCAAAGCTGGATTTTGACCAGTTAAAACGGATCGGTGTGGTACTGAAGCGGGCGCATTACTTTATCACTTGTAACGGGAAAATGCTTTATCATACAAAGATCGAAGAAGATTACATCACCAGAAGGATCTTAGAGCTCGATCATGCCAAAAACTGGCAGATGGAGTATCAGATGACTTATCAGCAGCTTTCACTTTTTGATGACCGGAAGGAGGGGATGACAGGATGATCACTTATCTTTGTGAGGATACACCGGAAGGCATTTTTACGGCGGTCTATGATGCCTGGGCAGCAAGGATTCCGGATGACCGGCTTCATCTGATGACGGAGCAGGAGATGAATTTCAGCCTGTTTACGGAATACCGGCAGGTAGAGACGGATCAGGAAAAAGCAGTCAGGGTGGCACGTTCTATCCGGCAGAAGATCGCAGATGAGGCATATGTGCAGGTATATTACGCATCCCTGTCGGACGAAGAGGACAAGGTGGATGCCATCTATCACTTTTTAAAACAGGGCTTCCGGTATGGTGCCCGTGTTCTGGATATGCATGGGCTTGCACAGGTGTGCAGGGTATATGAGCTGTACCGGGCGGTGAGCAATGAAAATCAGAAATACAGAGGCTTTGTAAGGTTTGCGGAGATCGGCAGACAGGGGCAGAAGATACTGCTTGCCAGGATCCGACCGAAGAATCAGCTTCTTCCGCTTTTAGGACAGCATTTTGCAGACCGGTTTGGACAGGAAAATTTTGCCATTATAGATGATGAAAGGGCAATGGGCTATTTTCACGGGGAGACGGCTTTTCTGTCCAAGGTGGATATCGCGCAGATAGACAGACTGTGGCGGGAAAAGCGTGACACGGCATATGAAGAGTTGTTTCGGACATTCTTTCACAGCATTGCCATCAAAGAACGGGAAAACTATGTCTGTCAGCGGACGATGTGTCCGATCCGTTACCGCGATTATATGGTGGAATTTTCAAAGACAGGCACAGATCAGACGGCACTGCATAAGATACAGGAAGAACACAGAGCGTAGAGAAGCCTGACATGGGAAAAAGCGGAAAACGGAAATTATTTCTGGGAGCGGGCGTTCTGGCAGTGTATGTACTTGCCAGTCTGCTTGCGTTTTGGCGTATGCCTGAAAGAACCGTCGCATGGTCGGAAGATACGGTACCAAAGCGCATAGCGCTCACCTTTGATGACGGTCCTTATCCGAATCTGACGAGACAGCTTTTGGACGGACTGCGCGAGCGTGGCGTAAAAGCCAGCTTTTTTGTGGTGGGCGAAAATGCGAAAGCTTATCCGGATGTCATAGAAACGATGTATGAGGATGGTCATCTGATCGGGAATCATACATACCATCATGTACAGCTGACGGAGGCTGGAGAGGAGAAGTTCAAAGAAGAGATCCTTATGACAAATGAGGTGCTTTATGAGATTACCGGAGAAACACCGACCTTTATCAGACCACCGTATGGCAGCTGGAATAAAAAGTACGAGGAAGAATTAAATCTCTTTCCTGTTTTATGGACAGTGGATCCGCTTGACTGGTGCTGCAACAGCAGCCAGTGTGTTTATCAAAGAGTAGTGACGACTGTGAAGGAAAATGATATTATATTGTTGCATGATTGCTATGAGACTTCTGTGACCGCGGCGCTTTCCATTGTAGACAGCCTGCAGGCGCAGGGCTACGAGTTTGTCACAGTAGACGAACTGCTGCTGGAGTAGGCAGCAGAGCATGCAGAGAGAAGGAATAGAATGGATTTATTTGAATACATGAGACAAAATACAATGGAAAAGGAATCTCCGCTGGCGGCGCGTATGCGGCCGACAACACTGTCGGAAATCGTGGGACAGCGACATATCCTGGGAGAGGACAAGCTGCTGTATCGTGCGATCAAGGCTGACAAGCTCAGTTCTCTGATCTTTTACGGCCCTCCGGGGACAGGAAAAACGACGATCGCCAAAGTGATTGCCAATACGACGAGCGCAGAATTTACACAGATCAATGCGACTGTGGCGGGTAAAAAGGATATGGAGGACGTCGTCGCAAAAGCAAAGGATACGATGGGGATGTATCAGAAAAAGACAATCCTCTTTATTGATGAGATCCATCGTTTTAACAAAGGACAGCAGGACTATCTGCTTCCGTTTGTAGAGGACGGAACGATCATTCTGATCGGCGCAACAACAGAAAATCCATACTTTGAGGTAAACGGCGCTTTGTTGTCACGTTCCATCATTTTTGAACTGAAGCCTTTGGAGCAGGAGGATATCAAGGATCTGATCAGGCGTGCGTTGACAGACGAGAAAAAGGGGCTTGGCAGTTATCAGGCAGAGATTGATGCGGATGCACTGGAATTTCTGGCAGATATGGCAGGCGGCGATGCAAGGCATGCACTGAATGCAATCGAGATCGGTGTTCTGACCACGCAGCGCAGCGAGGACGGAAAAATCCACATTACATTGCCGGTTGCTTCCGAATGTATCCAGAAGCGCGTTGTAAAGTATGACAAAACAGGAGACAATCATTACGATACAGTATCCGCATTTATCAAGAGCATGCGCGGTTCAGATCCGGACGCGGCAGTTTATTATCTGGCAAAGATGCTGTATGCGGGAGAGAGTGTTACGTTTATATCGCGCCGCATGATGATCTGTGCGGCGGAAGATGTTGGGATGGCAGATCCGAATGCTATTCAGGTCGCAACCAGTGCGGCACTTGCGGTAGAACGTGTCGGAATGCCTGAAGCGCAGATCATTTTATCGGAAGCGGTGATCTATATTGCAACTGCGCCCAAGAGTAACAGTGCCAACAATGCGATTGTTGCTGCGATGGACTGTGTCAGAAAGACCGGAAATCTGAAAGTGCCGACGCACCTGCAGGATTCTCATTATAAGGGTGCTGTAAAGCTGGGGCATGGTCTGGGCTATCAATATGCGCATGATTTTGATAAACACTATGTAAAGCAGCAGTATCTGCCGGACGAACTGACAGATTCTGTTTTTTATGAACCGTCAACAATGGGCTATGAAAGTAAAGTACAGGAGCATATGAAATGGTTAAAAGAAGAAAAATAGACCAGCGGATGGTTGTTATTTCGCTGGATGCAGTCGGAGCAAGAGATCTTGCTTATTTAAAAACATTACCAAATTTCCAAAAACTGCGTGCACAGAGCGGTTATTGTGATCATGTGGAAAGTGTGTATCCGTCTATTACCTATCCGGCGCATACATCGATCGTGACAGGAAAAAAACCGCTGCATCACGGTGTTATCAATAATCTGCAGCTGCAGCCCGGCAGAAAGAGTCCGGACTGGATGTGGCAGAAGCATTTTATCCATGGAAAGACTTTATATGAAGCGGCGGCGGAAAAGGGATATGTCACAGCGTCTGTTTTATGGCCTGTGACAGGAAAAAGCGGGATCCGATACTGCGTTCCGGAGATTTTTGCCAATCACTGGTGGCAGAATCAGGTCACAGTATCGGCTGCAAACGGTCCACTGCTGTACCAGATCGAGCTGCTAAAGAAGTTCGGACATCTGATCGATGGGATCAAACAGCCGCAGCTTGATAACTTTGCTTATGCGGCGGCAGATTATACGATCCGCAAGTATGATCCGCAGCTGTTTCTGATCCATCTGACGGATGTGGATACAAACAGGCACCTGTACGGACTGGATGCACCGCAGATCAAAGAAGCACTGGAACGTCATGATGAAAGACTGGGTGGCATCTGCAGGGCACTTGCCGAAACGGGAGATATGGAGAAAACGACGATCGTTGTGCTCGGAGATCATTGTCAGATCGATACCCATACAGTGCTGTATCCGAATTATTACCTGAAAAAAGCAGGGCTGATCCGGGCTGCGGCGGACGGAAAGATAAAAGATTATGATTTTATTGCGCAGCATTGCGATGGCAGCTGTTATATTTATGCCGGAAAGAAGCTGAAAAAGCAAATGACAGATATGTCGGAAGAAGAAAAGAAAGCCGTAATGAAGCGTTTGAGAGGCTGCCTGCAGCAGATTCCGCACCTGCATGAGATCTTTTCGAGAAAACATGCGGCCGCTCTTGGGGCAGATGGTGACTGTATCTGTATGCTGGAAGCTGAGCCAGGATATTATTTCCAGAATGGCATGGAAAAACCACAGGAAGAAGTCAGCCAGATGCAGGGGGAAAGAATGCTGGCAACTCATGGGTATCTGCCAACATTGCCGGAATATGAAACCTTCTTTATGATGAGTGGATATGGTGTCAGACAGGGAGAAATCCCTGAGATGTATTTATGGGACGAAGGCCCGACACTTGCGTCGGTTTTGGGCGTATCCCTGCCGGATGCAGATGGCAAAATAATAGAGCAGCTTTTAAAATAGCTGCTCTATCAGAAACTGATATACATCCTGGCTTTTGCGTTCCCATTTTTCACAGATCGACTGCGCAATCGCTTCTGTCGGAACGGAAATAGTCAGATCAAGCAGTGTCACATGTTTTTCTCTGGCGATCAGATGGGCTTTGTATTCTCCATCCGTACCTTTGAAAAACTCACTGCTTAAGGATGCTTCTTCTTTTAAGGAAATAGATTTCTCCCGCAGATAAGTTTCGATATCTTTTTTGATCTCCGGGGAGATCCTGTTTTCGAAAAATCCCAGTGTTGTTTTTCCTTCCTCTGTGATCAGAAGCTGTGTCCGGTTCCGGATTGTGCGTTCCGCGATCATATTGCTGTCTCTCAGCTGCGCCAGAACGGATTGCAGATTCATATAAGTCGTATATTCTTTTTCTAATATAAAGTCAGTGATCTGTGCTTTTGTCAGCGGAAAATCTACGCGGTTCAGCATATAAAGCACGATCAGTTTATAAAGTGTCAACGGATCCTGTGTCATGGATACTCTTCCTTTCTATATAATCCCTTCCCTGATAATGTCCGCCTGCCTTTAGTGCCTTGTGCAGACTGTTTAAAACATTGCGCTTCTGCAGACTCCAGGTTGGTGCGATCAGCAGATCCTTCGGCCCGTCGCCGGTAACTCTGTGCAGAATGATTGCAGGGTTTAAATGATCGATGCAGCTGCAGAGCAGGTCAATATAAGCCTCCTTTGAGAGACAGGAAAAAGCCCCCTGTTCATATTCTGCCGCCAGATCCGTACCATGCAGAACATGCAAAAGCTGCAATTTGATGCCAAAGATATTTTTCTGACTTAAGTAGTCGATCGTAGCGAGCATATCAGCCTGTGTTTCTCCCGGAAGTCCCAGGATGACATGGACGATCACCGGGACGGATAATACCTGCAGTGCTGTAAGCGCTTCTTCAAAACAGGAGAGCGGATAGCCACGGCGTATATAAAGAGCTGTTTTTTCATGCATGGATTGCAGTCCCAGCTCAATCCAGATGAATTTATCAGGAAATTCCATCTGGCATTGCTTTATCACATCGAGAACAGGTATGGGCAGACAATCCGGTCTTGTGGCAATGGAAATTCCAACGATATTCGGATGGGAGAGCGCCATGTGATACAGGGTATACAGCCGCTCAGGCTCGGCATATGTACCGGTATAGGCCTGAAAATAGGCAATAAAACGCTGCCCGGTCTGTTTGTCGCCAAAACGGGCAAGTGCCTGCCTGATCTGCGCATCGATGGAACTGTTCTGACGAATAGCAGTGGCGAATTCACCACTGCCGCCGGCAGAGCAGAAGATGCAGCCGCGTGTGCCACATATTCCGTCTCTGTTGGGGCAGGTAAATCCGCCATCCAGTGCAATCTTATATATTTTCTCGCCATATTTCTTTTTTAAATAGGCATTCAGGCTCCGGTACGGCTTATACATTGCCTCTTCCCGAAGCTGGTTTTCTATTGGATCAGATATGGGATTTGACAGCATTTGCAACAACCTCTGCAACGCGCGGATCAAAAGCTTCCGGCATGATATTGTCATCGCTGAGCTCATCATCTGAAACAAGAGAAGCAATGGCAAGCGCAGCGGCAAGCTTCATATCCTCTGTGATCTGGGTAGCGCGGCCTTCCAGTGCGCCTTTGAAGATACCCGGGAATGCAACGACGTTATTGACCTGATTCGGAAAATCGGATCTGCCTGTACCAACGACTCTGGCACCTGCGGCTTTTGCAACATCAGGCATGATCTCCGGAACCGGATTTGCCATGGCAAATAAGATGGCATCATGATTCATGGATTTTACCATTTCAGGCGTTACGATGTTCGGAGCGGAAACACCGACAAAAATATCTGCACCCTTTAAGGCATCGGCAAGGGAGCCTGTCTCATTATTCGGGTTGGTTACTTCTGTCATTTTCTGCTGCATCCAGTTCAGATTTTCGGAATCCTTTGAAATGATACCTGCTTTGTCGCACATGATCACATTTTTAAAACCATAGGTAAGGAGAAGCTTGGTGATCGCAATACCGGCGCTTCCCGCACCGTTGATAACAACTTTACAATCTTCTTTTTTCTTATTTACAACCTTTAAGGCATTGATGATACCTGCAAGTACAACGATAGCTGTACCGTGCTGGTCATCGTGGAAAACGGGAATGTTTAAGGTCTGTTTCAGGCGTTCCTCGATCTCAAAACATCTTGGTGCACTGATATCCTCTAAATTGATACCGCCGTAGTTTGGAGCAAGGTAGGTGATTGTTTTGATCAGTTCTTCCGTATCCTGTGTATCCAGACAGATCGGAACGGCATTGACATTGCCAAATTCCTTGAACAGAACGCATTTTCCTTCCATGACAGGCATGGCGGCAAGCGGACCGATATTACCAAGACCGAGAACTGCACTGCCATCTGAGATAACAGCTACCGTATTTGCTTTCATCGTATATTTATAGGCGGCTTCCGGATCCTCTGCGATCACCTTACACGGCTCTGCAACACCCGGGGTATAGGCAAGCGCAAGGTCTTCTCTTGATTTGACAGATGCCTTTGCAGTGGTTTCCAGTTTACCGTTCCATTGTTCGTGAAGCTTTAACGCCAGCTCTTTTGATGCCATTTTATTTTCCTCTTTCTTTACTGTAATATAATATTTGATTGATTCGCGATTACCTATAATGATATAACATCTTTTTGAGGTCTGCAATCCTTTACCACAAGAAAATATAAAAAGTACTTTACTATTTAAAGTTATTTGTTATACTATAGAAGCAAATCGTAATGCGGAATGTTCTTTCTTATTTCATATTGTAGATGTGTGCGGTTATATGCAGACGAAATCCCCAATGAGTTTAGAATCGAATATAATATGGAAATAACGGAGCAGATGACGGGATAAAATCTGGCTGGAACAGGAGGTAATAAATTTGATGAGAGAAAAGTATGAATCTCTGGCATTAGCGGATTTAAAAGAAATTGCAAAATCCAGAGGAATCAAAGGCGTTTCCACGATGAAAAAAGCGGATGTTGTGGAAGCAATGCTTGCAGAAGATGAAAAAAGCAAAATAAATCCGGAAAAACTCAGCTCGGATCTGGACAGCGGAATGGAAGTCGGCGGAATCCTGGAGGTAATGCCGGACGGATACGGATTTATCAGAAGTGCAAATTATCTGCCGGGTGAAAATGATGTATATGTGGCACCAAGCCAGATCCGTAAATTTGGACTGAAGACTGGTGACATTATTACCGGCAATACAAGAGTGAAAACGCAGGGAGAAAAGTTCAGCGCACTGTTATATGTCAAAAAGATCAACGGACTGCATCCGGCGGAACTGGAGCACAGGGTCAGCTTTGAAGACCTGACACCAATCTTCCCGGATGAAAGACTGAAGATGGAAACAAAGGGGTCTTCCATTGCCATGCGTATCATGGATCTGATCAGTCCGGTCGGCAAAGGACAGCGTGGTATGATCGTATCACCGCCCAAGGCAGGTAAGACAACCCTTTTAAAAGAGGTGGCCAAGTCCATTAAAGCAAATAATCCGGATATGCATCTGATCATTCTTCTGATCGATGAAAGACCGGAGGAAGTAACAGATATCAGGGAAGCAATCGAAGGACCGAATGTAGAAGTGATCTACTCTACATTTGATGAATTGCCGGAGCATCATAAAAGAGTATCTGAAATGGTAATTGAGCGTGCAAAGAGACTGGTTGAGCTGAAAAAAGATGTCACGATCCTGCTTGACAGTATCACCAGACTGACACGGGCTTACAACCTGACTGTACCACCGAGTGGCAGAACCTTATCAGGTGGTCTGGATCCGGCGGCGCTGCATATGCCAAAGCGTTTCTTTGGTGCGGCCAGAAATATGAGAGAGGGCGGAAGCCTTACTATACTGGCAACTGCACTTGTAGAGACAGGTTCCAAGATGGATGATGTTGTATACGAAGAATTCAAAGGAACCGGTAACATGGAAATGGTGCTTGACCGTAAACTTTCCGAAAAACGTGTATTCCCGGCAATCAGTATTCCGAAGTCCGGTACAAGGCGTGAGGATCTTCTCCTTTCGGAAGAAGAACTGCAGGCGATCAATGTGATCCGTAAAGCACTGAACAGCATGAAGCCGGATGAAGCAGTGGAAAAGGTCATCGATATGTTTGTCAGAACAAGAAATAATGATGAATTTGTCAAGATGATACAGAAAATTAAATTTATTTAATAAAAAAGACTTGCCATAGCGGAAAGCCTATGCTACAATAATAAAGCTGTTTATGTAGAAACGAAAGTAAATTCATATAGAGAGGTGAAAAAGATGAAAGAAGGAATCCATCCAAACTACTATCAGGCAACTGTAACCTGTAACTGTGGCAATACATTCGTAACAGGTTCAACAAAAGAAGATATCCACGTTGAAATTTGTTCTAAATGCCATTCATTCTATACAGGCCAGCAGAAATCAGCTAGAACTGATGGACGTATTGATAAGTTTAATAAGAAATACGGCGTTGTTAGTAAATAGTTTGACGTAAAAGGTTGAGATTTCTTATCTCAACCTTTTTTGTGTTATGGTGACGAGGAAGTTTCATCTGATATGCATCGAGAAAATCAGAAGTAGAGAAGCTGCATCGCTATGAAGCAGCGGGATTTTCGAGAGGAGATATAGAAATGGCTAAGAAAAAAACAATTGATCATTACTCCGGTATTGGTGGACAGGCGGTTTTGGAAGGTGTCATGATGAAGAATCAGGATACCTATGCAGTTGCAGTCCGTAAGCCGGATGGAAAGATAGAAATCAAGAAAGAGGAATACAAACCAAGAACCGCAAAATGGACAAAACTTCCGTTTATCCGTGGTGTTTTCAGTTTCTGGGATTCGCTTGTACTTGGCATGAAATGCATGACTTATTCCGCTTCTTTTTATGAGGAAGAAGAGGAGGAAGATACTGCTCTGGATAAGCTGGGAGATAAGCTCTTTGGCGAAAAGGCGGAAAATGTACTGATGGGTATTACTGTTGCATTGTCTCTTGTGATCGCGGTTGCACTGTTTATGCTGCTTCCGTATTTTCTGGCAGGCTTTCTGGCAAAGGTAGTTGCCAATGAAACATTACTGGCATTATTTGAAGGACTGATCCGGCTGATCATTTTCCTTTTGTATGTATCTTTGATCTCCCTGATGAAAGATATCAGAAGGGTTTACCAGTATCATGGTGCAGAGCATAAATGCATTAACTGTATCGAAAAGGGCAGAATCCTGAATGTGGGGAATGTCAAGAAAAGCTCCAGACAGCATAAACGCTGTGGTACAAGCTTTCTGCTGTTTGTTATGCTGGTCAGCATTATTCTGTTTTTCTTCATCCGCGTGGAGCAGCCTGTTTTACGTGTGGTTCTCCGTATTTTACTGATCCCTGTGATCGCGGGCATCTCTTATGAGATCATCCGTCTTGCGGGCAGAAGCAACAACATCATCGTTCGGGTCATTTCGGCACCGGGGCTCTGGCTGCAGAAGCTGACAACGAAAGAGCCTGATGAAGATATGATCGAGGTGGCGATCGCATCGGTAGAAGCTGTATTTGACTGGAAGGCTTATTTCAAGACAGAGTTCGGCTATGATGTGGAAGAAGCGATGGAAGTAGAAGCAGAGTCCGAGAAGATCGCGGAAGAGCTTGTGACTGAAACTGCAGATGGTGCTACGCAGGATGCGACTGCAGATGTTGTAGAATCAGATACAGAAAACGGGAAAGCAGAATAAGGATAGGGTGATCAGATGCAGTACGCAAAGCTCTATCAAACCGGAAAAGAACAATTACAAAAAGCAGGCATTACAGATGCAGAGCTTGATGCCAGACTTTTGCTTGAATTTATATGTCATACAGATCGAAATGCCTTATATGCGCATGGCGATCTGGAAATAGAAGAGGAAAAAATGCAGGATTTCCTGCAGCTGATCGAGAAACGGGCAGCCCACATTCCACTGCAGCACCTGACGGGGGAGCAGAATTTTATGGGACTGGATTTTCTGGTCAATGAACATGTGCTGATCCCCAGACAGGATACGGAGATTCTGGTGGAAGAGATCATGCGTGATCTGCATGATGGGATCCGGATTCTGGATATGTGTACAGGCTCCGGTTGTATTTTGTTGAGCCTTTTGCATTATTCCAATGATTGCAGCGGCGTTGGCGTGGATGTATCCGGGGATGCACTTGCAGTTGCCAGACAGAATGCAGACAGGCTTGCGGAAGAGCAGGCGGTGTTTATACAGAGTGATCTGTTTGAAAAGGTAGAGGGCAGCTTTGATCTGATTGTTTCCAATCCGCCTTATATCAGATCGCAGGAGATCGCAGGGCTGATGCCTGAGGTGCGTGAGCATGAACCGCATCTGGCACTGGATGGCAGAGAAGACGGTCTGCATTTTTACAGAGAGATCATAAAGGGGGCAGCGTCTCATCTGAAACGAGGTGGTCAGCTCTTTTTTGAAATCGGTTGTGATCAGGGAGAGGCTGTAAAAGCACTTCTTGCAGCAAACGGATATACAGAGATTGCAGTAGTAAAAGATTATGCCGGGCTCGACAGAGTCGTATATGGCACATTTCTTGGAGGAAGTTCAAATGTTTGATAAGTTAGAAGATTTATTGATCCGATATGAAGAGATCATGGGAGAACTTAGTTCTCCGGGTATTGCGGATAATCAGGCAAGATTCCGCAAGCTGATGAAGGAGCAGAGTGATCTGACACCTATCGTCAATGCTTATAAGGAATATAAAGAATGCAAGGAAACTGTTGCAGATTCTCTTTCCATGCTGGAGGGAGAAAGCGACGAGGAAATGCGTGAAATGCTGAAAGAAGAGATGAACACAGCAAAGAAACGTATTGAGGAATTAGATCATGAACTGAAGATCCTGTTACTTCCAAAGGATCCGAATGATGATAAAAACGTAATCGTAGAGATCCGTGCAGGCGCGGGTGGTGACGAAGCAGCTCTGTTTGCTGCAGAAATTTACCGTATGTATGTGCATTATGCGGAAAGCAAGCGCTGGAAGGTCGAGACGATGGAAATGGAAGAGATCGGTATCGGCGGTATGAAGTCCGTTACTTTCATGGTAACAGGACAGGGTGCATATTCCGTACTGAAATATGAATCCGGTGTACATCGTGTACAGCGTGTTCCGGAAACGGAATCCGGCGGACGTATCCACACATCTACGATCACCGTTGCGGTAATGCCGGAGGCAGAGGAAGTGGACGTTGTCATTGATGATAAGGATATCAGAATTGATGTCTGCCGTTCTTCGGGAGCAG
>DJNY01000079.1:0-130 GCA_002441865.1 Lachnospiraceae bacterium UBA6452
GAAAACAGGCTACCGCAATGCCAGTGAACGGCTTCTGGAAAATGCCTACTATATTCTGACACCGACACAGGAAAGCCCTGTTACGGCAATCCAGGGACTGCAGACGCTGATCAGCTCCATTGGCGCGATC
>DJNY01000079.1:182-5528 GCA_002441865.1 Lachnospiraceae bacterium UBA6452
GCGATCCCGCTGATCATGGATTATCACACGCATGATTATGTCACCGCCGCAGTCAGTCATCTGCCGCATATCATTTCTGCCGGGCTTGTCAATCTGGTACATGATTCCGACAGTGCGGAAGGCGTGATGAAAATGATCGCTGCAGGCGGTTTTAAAGACATTACACGTATTTCCTCTTCTTCCCCTGTGATGTGGCAGTCGATCTGCATGACCAATACCGAAAATATACTCTCGCTGCTTTCTTCTTATATAGAAAGCCTGCAAAAGGTAAAGACGGAGCTTGAGAATAAAGATGCCCAAAAGCTGTACGATCTGTTTGATCATGCCAAAAATTACAGAGACGGCTTCTCCAATGAAGGGCGCGGTCCGATCAAAAAGACCAATGTCATTTTTGTGGATATTCCCGATGTACCGGGTTCTATCGCACAGACCGCCGCGATTCTTGCAGACCACGATCTCAGCATCAAAAATATCGGTATCATGCACTCCAGAGAATTTCAGCAGGGTGCTCTTAAAATTGAATTCTACGAAGAACAGACAGCAAATGATGCTGTCCGCGTGTTAAAAGATAACGGCTATCAGATCTTCGCGTAAGCTGATAGCGGAAAGGACAATATACAATGATTTTTCAAAAAGCGAATCGATTACAGGGAGAAATAACTGTTCCGGGCGATAAATCCATCAGCCACCGCGGTGTTATGTTCGGTGCTCTTTCCGAAGGGACAACAAGACTGACACATTTTCTGCAGGGTGCGGATTGTCTCTCCACAATATCCTGTTTTGAAAAAATGGGGATTCCGATTGAAAATAACGAAAATGAGATTCTGGTACACGGCAAAGGGCTGCACGGCCTGACCGCACCGACACAGATCCTCGACGCCGGAAACAGCGGTACGACAACAAGACTGATCTCCGGTATTTTGGCTGCGCAGGATTTCTCCGTGACGCTGACAGGTGATGCTTCGATCTGTAAACGTCCTATGCGCCGTATTATGGAACCGCTTACCATGATGGGAGCAAATATCAAAAGCCTGAACGGAAACGACTGTGCACCGCTTCTCATCACAGGAAGCCACCTGCATGGCATCCACTATCAGTCCAGGGTTGCTTCCGCGCAGGTCAAATCTTCGATCCTACTGGCAGGCTTATATGCGGATGGAACCACAAGTGTGACAGAGCCGGCTCTTTCCCGGAATCACTCTGAGCTGATGCTTGGCATGTTCGGTGCAAAAGTAGAAAGCAAAGATACAACCGCGACCATTTATCCGGAACCGGATCTTCATGCCATCGACTTCAAAGTACCGGGAGATATCTCTTCTGCCGCTTATTTTATTGCCGCAGCCTCTATCGTGCCTGGTTCCGAACTTCTGATCCGTAATGTAGGAATCAATCCGACCAGAGACGGCATCTTACGGATCGCCCGACAAATGGGCGCTGACATCACCTTACTAAACCGCGTGGAAGAAGGAGAACCGACGGCAGATCTGCTCGTACGCTCCGCTACCCTGCATGGTACGCAGATCGGTGGTACCGTGATCCCGACACTGATCGATGAAATTCCGGTACTTGCTGTCATGGCAGCCTATGCACAGGGCGAAACCGTGATCAAAGATGCGGCTGAACTGAAAGTAAAGGAATCTGACCGGATTGCGATCGTCACTGAAAATTTAAGAAAGATGGGAGCTGATGTGACACCTACGGATGACGGAATGATCATCCGCGGCGGAAAACCGCTGCACGGCGGCAAATTGGATTCTCATCTGGATCACCGGATCGCCATGAGTTTTGCGGTTGCTGCTCTCATAGCTGACGGTGAAACCGAAATGAAAGATGCGGAATGTGTCAATATTTCTTATCCCGATTTCTATCAGGATCTGGCATCATGTATGTAAGATACCGATAATAACGAGCCATTCGATTATGGGCATCTGAAATAAATAAACGGGGTATGTCACTGCTCCGAGTTTTTGAAATACCACAGACAGTTTCTGTGGTATTTCTTTTTTTACCAGAAACAGTCCAAACAGACAGACTGCAAATAAAGCGATCACAACAAAATCACCCGCGCTGCGTCTGCCGAAATTCGTATATATCACAATGGCTGCCAGAATGCCGTTTGCCAGACAGTAGATCAGTTCCTGAAGCAGTTTCTTTTTCCCAGTGCTTATCCGAAGAGAAAGTTTACCTTGGCTAACCTTTTCCTGTAACAGCCGGATCAGACTGCCGATAAAAATACCAATGCCCAGTCCCGCCAGTGCACGCAGCACTGCATGATAGGAATAGATCACATCGATCTTACGGATCAGTCTGAAATAATAATAATAATAGATTGAAAGCGATAAGACCGGGCATATAAGCAGACCGCCCCATCTGCCGGCCAGCATCAGCAGGCATAACAGCAGGATACTCCCCATAAACATGGCTGCCACATACCAGTTGGCACTGATCAGTACTTCATTGCCAAGCGGGCCGCACTGCAGCATCAAAAACTCTGCCCAGCCGGTTTTCAGGTAAGCAATGATCTCTCCGATCGACCAGTGATATTGCCATGTCCGCAGGAAAAGCATACAAAGCAGGCTCAGCAAATATAACGGATACAGGCGTTTTAAACGACCGCCGATATACAGACCGAACTGATACAGTCTGTCAGACAGTTTCTGCCCTGCCATCTTTTTTAAATAAAACTGCCAGATACCAAATCCGCTCAAAAGGAAGAAAAATTCCACCCCCAGATAACCGGCCCTGAAAAATGAATATGAAGTTTTGGAAAAGAAATGTAAGCCAAGGACAACAATACAAAATACAAATCTCCATAACTCAACTGTATAATCGCGCCCCTGGCTTACCTTTTTATAATCTGTCATATGTAATTAGATTCCTAATTTCGCACGTTCTCTCTGATACTCTTCCTCTGTCAGAATGCCATTTGCCTTTAACAGGTTCAGCTTGTTGAGCTTTTCTGCCGCATTCGGATCTGCTGCTGCAGCTGCAGGTGCAGCAGCTGCGCCTGCGCCGCCCGTCATCTTTTCAGCCCTTGCCTTTTCAACAGCAGCTTTCAGTCCGCTTTCATCAGGCATCTGCGGGAAGATCAGATAACGTTCCATGCCCGCAGGCGTTTTGATGTGGATCACCGGAGCCGGCTTATTGTTATAAGAGCCCTGCTCTACACCTACCACACAACCGATATAATGATTAAAGTTATCAATCTTTGCATTCATTCCGTTAGATGCTGTACTGATAACAGCAATGCCGTTTACTCTGACATTTGTAACATTTACCCTGAAATCTTCTGTTTTCTTTACGATCAGACCTTCCTTATAAGTCCAGTCTTTTGCATAAATTCCCTGCTCTGCACGGATACACTGGTTACAAACCTCACCGGCAGAATCTTTTCCACAAATTAAACACTGCATACGTCAACTCTCCTTTGTCTTATTCTACTCCTGTGTAACAGAAGATGTTACCGTATCGTATACCGAAATTCTCGTAGCATCCATTTCAGGCATGCCAATAAAAATACCGCCGTAAGAATAGGTTGCATCCTCTTTTACAATTCGAACGATCTCAATAAAAGCATGGAGCACTTCTTTTGTCCAGATCGTCAGAAACGCTTCATAAACAGCCCCGATCTCCAATGGTTTACTGCATGTAAATCCAACACCGGTTCTGGAAACGTCGATAATATCAATGCTGACTTCTTCCGCTGAAGCAGCATCGTCCAGACGCTTTATGATGAGGCGTGATTCTAATTCGATCCTTTTGTTTTTTCTTCTGTCTTCCAAAGAAATCTCCTTCCCGAAAATATATACATTTCCTGCTCTACTTATGTTTATATTACCAAATTCCCGTCGACAATGCAAGGTTTTTCGTTAAATGTGCACGTGCACATTGCTATGAAATGAACATAGCGTCACCAAATGAGAAAAAGCGGTATTTTTCTTTTACGGCTTCTTCATAAGCTGCCAGAACATGCTCCCGTCCGGCAAGTGCGGATACCAGCATGATCAGCGTGGATTCCGGCAGATGGAAATTGGTGATCAGTCCGTCCAGCACTTTAAACCGATACCCCGGATAAATAAAGATTTCCGTATTACCGCTGCAGGCATGCAGTCTGCCATCTTCATCTGCCGCACTCTCGATCGTTCTGCAGCTTGTCGTACCGACACAGATCACACGACCGCCGTTTGCTTTTGTTTCATTGATCGTATCTGCCGCTTCTTTTGAGATCTGATAAAATTCGGAATGCATGTGATGCTCCAGCACATTGTCTTCTTTCACCGGCCGGAACGTACCAAGCCCGACATGCAGCGTTACATAAGCAAGTTTTACACCCTTTTCTTCAATCTGTGCAAGCAGCTCTTTTGTAAAATGGAGTCCCGCCGTCGGTGCTGCGGCACTTCCCTCATATTTCGCATATACAGTCTGATATCTGTTTTTATCCTGCAGCTTATGTGTAATATAAGGAGGCAGCGGCATTTCACCGAGCCGGTCCAGAATTTCTTCAAAAATACCGTCATATTCAAACCGGATCAGACGGTTTCCTTCTTCCAGCACATCCAGTACCTGTGCATGTAAAAGACCGTCTCCGAATACAAGTCTTGTGCCCGGTTTGCATTTTTTCCCCGGTCTTACAAGAGTTTCCCATTGATTGTCTTCTTTTCGTTTCAGCAGGAGCACTTCAATCGCTGCGCCTGTATCTTCCTTGACACCGTACAGTCTCGCCGGAATAACCTTGGTATTGTTCAGAACAAGACAATCACCCGGCTTTAAATAGTTTACGACCTCACGAAAAACATGATGTGAGGTCGCTCCTGTATGTTTGTCAAGGCAAAGCAGCCTGGAGCCCGCACGATCCGCAAGCGGATCCTGTGCGATAAGCTCTTTCGGCAGATCAAAATAAAAATCTGATTTTTTTAACTCTGTCATGACTTAATTCCTTTTATTCTTTAAAAATTACTGGCGCAGTTCAATGCCAAGCTGTTCAAGACCGTTTAAGATCTTCTTCATGGCTGCATTGATATCTGCCTCTTCCAATGTTCTGTCTTTTGCCCGGAAAGACAGAGAGTATGCAACTGACTTGTAGCCCTTCTTGATCTGTTCACCTTCGTAAATATCAAACAGCTCATAGTGCTCCAGGATCTTACCGCCACGCTGAGCAAGTACATTTTCGATCTGACCGACCAGAATATCATGCGGCACTACCATGGAAAGATCTCGGCTGACTGCCGGGAACTTTGCAATGCCTTCATACTTTCTGTCAAAGGTTGTGAACGGTACGATCGCAGGCATATCCAGAACTGCTACGTATGCCCTTGTGCCGATATTATAATTTTCCAGTACAAGCGG
>DJNY01000115.1:0-3490 GCA_002441865.1 Lachnospiraceae bacterium UBA6452
GGGCCGGAGACAGCTATGCAGCGGGAAATATCAGTGATGTTGCAAGAAGCATGCACCGGAAACAGTACCAGAAAACATCCTTTGTGGATAAAGACAGTATAACCAATTATCTGGAAATAGAGGCGATCCCCGTTGTCAATAATTTTTATCTGGCAGTGGTGTATCCGGAGACAGTTTACAGTGCGGATGTCCAGCCGATCATCTTTAGGACACTCCTGACCTGTCTGGCGATCATATTCATGATGTTTGTCATGTTCCTGTATATATGGGGTACGACAAAGCATTCCAATGATATGATCTCGGTACTTGCTTATGAGGATGCGATCACGGGCGGCAAAAATGATAATTATTTCCGGGATGTGGCGGCAAGAGTCATCTGGGAAAATTCCAATATCCCATATCTTGTCGTTCGGTTTGATATTTCCAATTTCCGCTATATTAATGAAGCATACGGTCATGCAAGAGCGGACGGACTTCTGAAGGTTGTAGTGGAGGAAAGTGAAAAATATTTTAACGGTGTTGAAATCTGTACCCGTATGAATGCGGATCAGTTTGTGCTTCTGGCAAGAAACGATCAGGAATTTGAAGCGAAATGTGAGGATATGATCCAGTCGATCAACGAAAGAGCGCGTGAAGATCTGGCGATCATGTTTCCAATCCGCCTGAAAAGAGGTATTTATCCGGTCAGAAAAGATGATACGGATGTTAATATTATCATTGACCGTGCAAATGCTGCGCGGAAGTCTCTGAATGGGGACGAAAAAACGATGGTTGCCATGTACAGTGACAAGATCGTCAACCAGATGTATAAGGTAGATCAGATCGAGTCCGAAATGGAAGCGGCGATCAAAAATAAAGAATTCCAGGTATTTATCCAGCCAAAGTGGGATATTGTCCATGACAGGATCTATGGCGGCGAGGCGCTGGTGCGCTGGATCAAGGCAGATGGTACCAGAGTATTTCCGGATGAATTTATTCCGGTTTTTGAAAAAAACGGATTTGTGGAAAAACTGGATCTGTATATGCTTGAAGAAGTATGCAAGAGACTTCGTGTGTTGATCGATTCCGGTTTTACGATCTTCCCGATTTCCGTCAACCAGAGCAGGCTGCTTTTGCATAACCCGAATTATGTGGATCAGATCAAGAAGATCCTAAAGCGTTACCGGATCCCAAACGGCTATATTGAGCTGGAGATCACAGAAACGGTATTCCAGGATGAAAGAGAGACCATGATCACAACGATGAATCTCTTAAAGCAGCAGGATGTGCAGTTATCCATGGATGACTTCGGCAGTGGATATTCTTCCCTGAATATGCTGAAGGACGTACCGTTTGATGTCATCAAGATCGACCGGGAGTTTTTCAGTGAATCGATCACTTCAAGCTCCAGTATCCTGATCCTCAGAAAGATCATCGAAATGGCGGAAGGACTTGGAATCCGTGTCCTTTGCGAAGGCGTTGAAACAAAAGATCAGGTAGATCTGCTGAAACAGCTCGGCTGCTGTTATGTACAGGGCTACTATTTTGCAAAACCGATGCCAATGGAAGAGTTTATTACAACCTATTGTAAATCTATGCCGGATGGCAAAAAATATTATGATGATCTGTATGAAGCAGAAGCTGCGCAGAGGGAAGAAAGATTTCTGAAGGAAGCAGAGGCTGTAAAGGCGCAGTCTGCACTCAGTGCTGTGGAGAAATTCAAGAAAAGTTATGTGGAAAAGCCGGTACAGGAGAGACGAACACCACAGACAAAAGGACCAAAGCTGTCAACAGAAGAACAGAAGGTCCTGATGCAGGAAGAGAGAAAGAGTAAGGATGCAGGGAAAGATTAATTATCAAAAGCTTTTGGATGAATTGCTCTTAGAGGAATCGATCAAAGGAAAAAGACTTCTTTTACATAGCTGCTGCGCACCATGCAGCAGCTATGTGCTGACTTATCTGTCAAAATATTTTGCGATCACGGTTTTCTATTATAATCCGAATATATCGGAACAGGAAGAATACTGCAAACGTGTAGCGGAACAGAAGCGGCTGATCGAACTGCTGAATAAACAGCCGGATACCTGCTATCCGATCGATGTGATCGAAGGAACCTATGAACCGCAGCGGTTTTATGAGACTGTCCGCGGTTATGAGGACTATGCAGAAGGCGGCGAGCGGTGTTTCCGCTGCTACAGGCTGCGCCTTTTGGAAACGGCAAAGCTGGCAAAGGTAAAGCAGTTTGATTATTTTACGACGACACTTTCCATTTCACCGTTGAAACGGGCGGATAAATTAAACGAGATCGGGCTGCAGCTGCAGCAGGAATATGAGGTTCCGTATCTTTTCTCGGATTTTAAGAAGAAAAACGGCTATCTGACTTCCATCAGACTGTCAAAAGAATATAACCTGTACAGACAGGATTATTGCGGCTGCGTGTATTCCAGATTACAGCGGGAAAGAGAAAAGCAGGAAAAAGAAAAGGAACAACTGGAGGAATTAAAATGAAAGAATTTTTAGAGATTGTTTCGGAAGAGATGAAACAGGCGTTTGAAAAAGCCGGTTATCCGGCAGAATACGGAAAGGTGAATGTTTCCAACAGGCCGGATCTGTGCGAGCTGCAGTGTAACGGTGCCATGGCACTGGCAAAGCAGTTTAAGAAAGCACCGATCATGATCGCAGGCGCAGTAGCGGAAGTTTTGGCTGACAGCAAGGTATTTTCCAGGGTTGAGGCTGTTATGCCCGGCTTTCTGAACTGTGATATCGCACCGGATTTTCTTGCTTCTTATCTGCAGCAGATGGAGGAAGCAGACAAGTTTGGTCTGGAAAAACCGGAAAAGATCAAAAAAATCGTGATCGATTATGGCGGGCCGAACGTGGCAAAACCGCTTCACGTAGGTCATCTGCGTTCAGCCGTGATCGGAGAAAGTGTAAAGCGTATTGCGCGTTATATGGGGCATGATGTGACCGGCGATATCCATATGGGCGACTGGGGACTGCAGATGGGTCTGATCATTACAGAGCTGCAGGAAAGAAAACCGGAACTGGTTTATTTTGACGATACTTATACGGGAGAGTACCCGAAGGAAGCACCGTTTACGATTTCCGAGCTGGAGGAGATCTATCCGACAGCCAGCGGCAAATCAAAGGAAGATCCTGCCTACAAGGAAAAGGCAATGGAAGCAACGAAAAAGCTGCAGAATGGGGTGCGCGGTTATCGTGCTCTCTGGAACCACATTATTGCAGTATCCGTCAGTGACCTGAAAAAGAATTACAATAACTTAAATGTTCACTTTGATCTCTGGAACGGGGAATCTACCGTGCATGATATCATCCCGGGCATGGTAGACTATATGAAAAAAGAAGGGTATGCGCATGAGTCTGACGGCGCGCTTGTGGTAGATGTCAAAGAAGATACAGATACAAAGGAAATTCCGCCTTGTATGATCTTAAAATCAGACGGGGCTTCCCTTTACAACACAACTGATCTTGCAACACTGATGATGCGTCG
>DJNY01000115.1:3593-8278 GCA_002441865.1 Lachnospiraceae bacterium UBA6452
TGTGCCAGAAAGACAAAGATCGTCCGTGATGACCTGGATCTTGTGTTCCTTGGCTTTGGTACCGTAAACGGAAAAGACGGACATGCTTTCAAAACACGTGAAGGCGGCGTGATGCGTCTGGAAAATCTGATCAGCCAGATCAATGAGAAGATGTTTGAAAAAATCACGGAAAACCATGAAGTGGAAGAACAGGAAGCAAGACAGACCGCAAAAACGGTAGCACTTGCGGCGATCAAATACGGCGATCTTTCCAATCAGGCAAGTAAGGATTATATTTTTGATATTGACAGGTTTACTTCCTTTGAAGGAGATACAGGTCCGTATATCCTTTATACGATCGTGCGTATCAAGTCTATCTTAAACAAGTATGTACAGGCAGGGGGCAGTCTGGATACAGTAAAGATCAAAGTGCCTGTTAATAAGGATGAAAAGGATCTGATGATGGTGATCGGACGATTCCCGGCCATGGTCAGAAACGCTTACGAAGAACTGGCACCGCATAAGATCTGTGCGTATATCTACGAAATGGCAAATGCGTTTAACCATTTTTATCATGAGACAAAGATCCTGACAGAAGAGGATGCGGAAAAGAAGGCTGGTTATATTGCGCTTCTGAAGCTGACAAAGGAAATCCTGGAAACCTGTATTGATCTTTTGGGCTTTGATGCACCGGAAAGAATGTAAGAATGATGAATCAGAAAAAATGGCAGAAATACATTAGGAAGATAGGGAAGAAGCTCCCTATCTTCCTGCTTGTTTTTATACTTTTGTATATGATCGGCAGTCTGATATGTTACCCACTTCTAACTAAAAGACATGTATTAAAACAGAAAAGCAAGACGACTGAGCATGCTGTGAAAGAGACAATAGACCGGAGTGCGGCAATCCACTGTCTGGACGATAACACGCAGGCACTTGTTTACAGGCTGGCACTGATCGAAAGTGCGCAGCATGAGCTGATCATGACGACTTTTGATATGAGTGACGGAGAAAGCGGACAGGATCTGATGTCTGCCCTGCTGCAGGCAGCAGACCGTGGTGTGCATATCCGGCTTATGGTGGATGGCATCAATGCATGGCTGAAGCTGGAGAGAAGTGATCTGTTCGGGGCCTTTTCCACACACCGGAATATTGAGATCAGATTTTATAATCCGATCCGGCTGACAAAGTTGTGGAAGCTCAATTACAGAATGCATGACAAGTATCTGATCGCAGATGATACTGCTTATATTTTAGGCGGCAGAAACAGTAATAATCTGTTTCTGGGGTCTTACAGGGATACATATAATATAGACAGGGATCTGTATGTGCGGGAAGATACGAAAACCAGTACATCGGATGCTACGCAGATAAAGGAACAGAATTCCCTGCAGGATATCAAGGCATATTTTGAGAAAATCTGGGTCCAGCCTGATCAGAAAACATTCCGCAAAAAGGAAACGGAAAAAACAAAAGAAGGGCTTTCTTTGCTGCGGGAGCATTATAAAGAACTGCAGGCTGCGTATCCGGAAGCCTTTTTGGATACAGAAACACTTTTAACGAAGGATCTGATCCGGGTAGAATCCATTCAGTTTCTGCATAATCCGCTATATGCAGATGAAAAAGTGCCAGCTGTCTATCAACGGATCTGTCAGGAGATGGAACAGGGAGAAGATATCCTGATCCAGACACCGTATATCATCTGTGATAAGGGGATGTATGAAGATCTGACAGCGCTTTGTAATGCCGGTAAGCGGATCGATATCATAACGAATGCAGTGGAAAGTGGTGCGAACCCATGGGGCTGTACGGATTATCTGAATGAAAGAGAGCATATTCTGAAGACGGGAGCGGGCGTATATGCCTGTATGGCAGGACAGTCACTGCATACGAAAACAGTGCTGATCGATGATGAGACGTGTATTGTCGGCTCTTATAATCTGGATCTGCGCAGCACCTATCTGGATACGGAGCTGATGCTGCTTGTGAAAAGCAAAGAATTGAACAGACAGCTCAGAGAACAGGCAGTCACCTATCAGGAAAAGAGTGTCTATGAAAAATCCGGTAAAGCAGCACAGGCAGGAAACCTTTATGAGAAAAAAGAAATGTCCGGATCGCAAAAGATCATCTACAGTATTCTGCGCATTCTGATCAGACCGATCCGGGAAGTATTATAAGCTGCTTTTCCGGTAAGCGCATGGATGCGGACAGTCTGCACAGGCTGAGACATTGGGATGTTCTTTATTGCCTGCATCCTGCGGTGCCAGATCGGCGAGAAACAGAACCGTTTTCAGCGGCTGCATACAACCACCGGGCAGGAGCCGGATCTCAGACTGAGAGAGCAGCTTTAGATAAGAGGAAAGCTCTGCAGGATCGTCGTTCCCGATAAACTGCATACCGGTCATGGACTGACCGGTCAGCTGCAAGAGAGCTTCGCCCCATCTCTGATAGCCGTTTTCCAGAAGCTGCCAGCAAAGCTGATCGGCAAGATAGGCGTTCAGCAGATCTTTTTTCCCGGTTTCACTGAGCCAGGTATCGGTCTGCAAGCCAAGTGTCATGGCAGTCAGTATCTGCGTACTGCAAAGCGGTCTGTAATAGACATGGACCGGGCAGGAGGACAGATGCCTGGCAAGCTGCTGACAAAGCTGTAATTGCCTTGCGTCCAGTTTATTTGTCCGGCAAAGCTGCAGAAGCTCTGTGTGGCTGATATGACAGATCAGCGTGAGCATTTCTGTTTTAGTAGTGGAAAGAGCAGCGGAAGATGCAGGCTCTTTTGGTTCCGGTTTATGAATAAGAGACATATGTGATACCTCTGTACAATATAACAGCAGTTTTTTGAAACAAACCTATTTTAGCACAGATCAGGGCAGAAACAAAATACTTTGGCTTATTGAAAAAAAGTAGTTGAAAAATGTGAAAATTTAGTATAAACTAGTATAGAATTATGACGTGAAAATTTTAGGAGGAATAGATTATGATTTCTGCAGGTGATTTCAGAAATGGTGTTACCATTGAACTGGAAGGCAATATCTATCAGATTATTGAGTTCCAGCATGTTAAACCAGGTAAAGGAGCTGCTTTCGTACGTACAAAGCTGAAAAACATCAAGAGTGGCGGCGTTGTAGAAAAGACTTTCAGACCTACTGAAAAATGCCCTCAGGCACGTATTGACAGAAAAGAAATGCAGTATTTATATGCAGATGGTGATTTATACAACTTCATGGATACAGAAACCTATGAGCAGATCGCATTAAACAAAGATGCAGTCGGCGATGCAATGAAGTTTGTAAAAGAAAATGAAATGGTTAAGATGTTATCTCACAATGGTAATATCTTTGCAGTAGAACCACCTTTATTTGTTGAGCTTGAGATCACTGAGACAGAGCCGGGCTTCAAGGGTGATACTGCTACAGGTGCTACAAAGCCTGCGACAGTTGAGACAGGTGCTACTGTATCTGTACCGTTATTCGTAAATCAGCATGATATTATCAAGATTGATACACGTACAGGTGAATATCTTTCCCGTGTATAATCGTTTTGTTTATAAAGACTGGACAAGTTTTTTAAAGGCAATGGATTTGATCGATCCATTGCCTTTTTTGGTAATAGGAACAAAGTTCCCTATTACCAAAAAAGTACCACAAAACTAAAAAAATAATAATCAGATGCCGTTCGGAGCATCTACCATTCAAATCTTAGGAGGAAAATATGCAAATCACAGAATTTACAAATCAAATGGTTACCCTTATCAAATGCAAAGTGAACACAGAAACGAAGAAGGTGCAGTCGCATACCATATGGAAAAATAACGGGATACGGGAAGAAGGGATCACACTGATCGAAAAAGGGGTAAATATTTCACCGACTGTTTATATGCGGGAATACTATGACAGATTTCTGCAGGGAGAACCCCTGCCTGCTCTGGCAAATGAGATAATGGAAGAACTGGAGCGGTGCAAGACCTATAAAAGCATGGACATTTCTTTTTTCCTGTCTTTTGAAAATGCGAAAAAGCATATTGTTTATAAACTTGTCAACCGGGAGAAAAACGAAGAGCTTTTAAAGGAGGTACCATCTTTATCTTATATGGATCTTTCCATGGTATTTTATTATCTGCTGGATGACATGCCGTTTCATCATGCAACGATACTGATCCACAATTCCCATCTGACAATGTGGCAGATCACGAAGGAAGAACTGTTCAGACAGGCACTGGAAAACACACCGAGGCTTCTGCCTGCAACGATCCGCAGAATGCAGGATGTTGTGCGGGAAATGATGAAGGGCAGACAGATGGAGGAGGCGCTGTTTGAAAATGAGATCCCGATGTATATCATGTCCAATCCGATCAAAATGAACGGGGCAGCGACGATGGCATATCCGGGTGTGATCCGGAATTTTGCCGAAACAATCCGAAAAAATCTGTATGTGATCCCCAGCAGTATCCATGAGGTGATCCTTGTCCCGGAAAGTGGAACGGAAGGCAGTGATCTAAACGATATGGTAGCAGAGGTTAATCAAACACAGGTAGATCCGAAAGAAATCCTCGCGGATCATGTCTATTACTATGACCGAAAAGAGGATCAGATGCTCTCGTGTGTGCATGAAAACATATGCTACTGTTAAAATAACAGCTGATGATGTATAATATGATATGATATGTGGTAAGGAGGGACCCATGTAATGGGAGGATCCCTTACCACCAA
>DJNY01000115.1:8401-9212 GCA_002441865.1 Lachnospiraceae bacterium UBA6452
CCGCGAACGAAGTTCGCATATAAATGCGTCTGCACCGAAAAAGGAGAGAAACCGTGGGGACATTTCAGTCGTGTACGCTTTGCCCGCGCAACTGCCGGGTTGACCGGAGCAGACAGAAGGGCGTATGCCAGAGCAGCGACCGGTTAATGATCAGCCGGGCAGCCCTGCATATGTGGGAGGAACCCTGTATTTCAGCAAAAGAAGGATCGGGGGCAGTCTTTTTTGCAGGCTGCTCCCTTCATTGTGTGTTCTGCCAGAACTTTCAGATCTCAAATGGGCAGATGGGACAGGAGATCACAAAAGAACATCTGACAGAGCTCTTTTACCGGTTGCGGGAGCAGGGCGCAAATAATATCAATCTGGTCACACCGGATCATTATCTGCCGCAGATCGTCTGGGCAATCCAAAAAGCAAAAAAGGAAGGTTTTGCACTTCCGTTTATTTATAACTGCAGCGGTTATGAAACCGTGGAAGCACTGCGGGAGCTGGAAGGATTGATCGATGTATATCTGCCGGATTTTAAATACATACAGCCGGAAACGGCGCAGCGTTATTCCCATGCAGCGGATTATCCCCAAGTGGTAAAGGCAGCGATAGCGGAAATGGTGAGACAGACCGGTGCATGTGTGTTTGATGCGCAGGGTAAGATACAGAATGGAGTTATCGTCAGACATCTGCTTTTGCCCGGAAAGGTCAGAGAAGCGAAGCAGGTCGTGCAGTATTTGCATGAAACATACGGAGATAAAATCTATATCAGTCTGATGAATCAGTATACACCGGTAACAGCATTAGAAGATTACCCGGAGCTAAC
>DJNY01000110.1:0-7313 GCA_002441865.1 Lachnospiraceae bacterium UBA6452
CAGACACTGTTATACAGTGCGGGCATCTATGATGTGACTGTAGAGCATGTGAGCGGCTCTCTGACAGACCATTACGATCCGTCAGCCAAAGTGCTCCGCCTTTCCGATGCCACCTACGGATCTTCTTCCGTGGCAGCAGTCGGTGTAGCGGCGCATGAATGCGGACATGCCATACAGGACAATAAAAATTACGCGCCGCTGCGGCTCCGTTCGACATTGGTACCAGCCGCTAACCTGGGCTCCAAGGCGGGCATTCCGATCATCATTCTGGGCTGTATCCTTGGCTATAACATGACACTGGTGCAGATCGGTATCTGGGTATTTTCTCTTGCGGTACTGTTCCAGCTTGTTACATTACCGGTCGAGTTTGATGCCTCCAGACGTGCGGTAAGGCTTCTGGACGAGCAGCACATCCTGCAGGGAGAAGAAGTCGGCATGTGCAGAAAAGTACTGACCGCCGCTGCCATGACCTATGTGGCTGCCGCAGCATCCGCGATCATACAGCTGCTCCGGCTGATTCTGCTTTTCGGTGGAGGACGCAGAAGAGATGACTGACCGCGAGATCATACTGGACAGCCTGATGGAAATACTGGAAAAAGGACAGTACAGCCATCTTGTGCTGCGCAGTGTTTTACAAAAGTACGATTATCTGCCCAAGCAGCAGCGCAGCTTCATCAAGCGCACCTGTGAGGGGACGATAGAAAATAAGATTTATATTGATTATGTGATAGACAGCTTTGCCAAGACCAAAACACCGAAGATGAAGCCGCTCATCCGGACGCTCCTGCGCATGGGAACGTATCAGATCCTGTTTCTGGACGGCGTACCGGATGCAGCCGTGTGCAATGAATGCGTAAAGCTTGCCACAAAGCGCGGCTTTGGTCCGCTGAAGGGCTTTGTCAACGGTATTTTACGGACGATATCCCGCAATAAAGGACAGATCACTCTGCCAGACCGGGAAAAAGAACCGCTTAAGTATCTGTCTGTCCGGTATTCCATGCCGCTCTGGATCGTGGAGCTTTGGCAGGCGCAGTATGGCAGCAAAGCAGAGGATATGCTCAGGGCACAGCTTGAAAAAAGACCGCTGACGATCCGGGTCAATGAAGCACTGCCGAAGGAATCGCAAAATAAGATGCTTTTGCAGATCGCAGAAACCGGCGTAAAGGTAACACAGTCCAAACAGTTACCTTATGCTTACTATTTGGAACAGGTCGATCATATTGACGCTTTGCCGGGATATGCACAAGGCGGCTTTTTCATGCAGGATATTGGTTCCATGCAGGTTGTGGAGCTTGCGGGCATAAAGCCGGGCGATACGGTGATCGATGTCTGTGCGGCGCCGGGCGGAAAAGCCATGCATGCACTGGCTAAGCTGAACGGAAAAGGCAGTGTACAGGCGCGTGACCTGACGGAAAATAAGGTCAGCTTGATCGAGGAAAATATCGCAAGATGTGCCAAAAAGGCAGATGCCATCGAGGCACTTGTCCGGGATGCACGTATTTTGGATCCGCAGGCTGTAGAAAAAGCGGATGTGGTCATTGCGGATCTGCCATGCTCCGGGCTTGGTGTGATCGGCAGAAAGAGTGATATCAAATACCGGATGACCCCGGAGCAGGTGGCGGATATTGCTGCGCTGCAGCGGGAGATCCTTTCCGTGGTATGGCAGTATGTAAAGCCGGGCGGTATTTTGATGTACAGTACCTGCACACTGACAAAAGCGGAAAATCAGGATAACAGGGACTGGTTTCTGGAAAACTGCCCGTTTACCTTACTGGAGGAAAAAGAACTGCTGCCATCGGCAGAAACAGATGGCTTTTACATGATAAAATGCAGGAGAAACAAGGCATAATACAATGGAGAAACAAGATATCAAATCAATGGATCTGGAAGAACTGACGCAGGAGCTGCTTGCCATGGGCGAGAAAAAATTCCGCGCCGGACAGATCTATGGCTGGATGCATGTGCACCTTGTGCGCAGCATTGACGAGATGACAAATATATCACAGAAGCTGCGGGAGCAGTTAAAGGAAAACTATGCCTTTACGGCGGTAAAGCTGTTAGAGAGGCAGATCTCCACGATCGATGGTACGCAGAAGTTTCTGTTCCAGCTTGCGGACGGTAATGTGGTGGAATCTGTCTGGATGCAGTATAAGCATGGAAACAGTGTCTGCATCAGTTCACAGGTCGGCTGCAGGATGGGCTGCAGATTCTGTGCTTCTACACTGGACGGACTGACGAGAAATCTGCTGCCTTCCGAAATGCTTGACCAGATCTATGCAATTACGCTTCTGACGGGAGAGCGTGTTTCCAATGTGGTCGTGATGGGAACGGGAGAACCGTTTGACAACTTTGACAATGTAAAGAAATTCATCCGTCTTCTGACCGATGAAAACGGACTGCATATCAGCCAGCGGAATGTGACGGTCTCTACGTGCGGCCTTGTACCTAAGATCTATGAGCTTGCAGAGGAAAATCTGCAGATTACACTTGCGCTGAGCCTGCATGCGACAACGGATGAGAAGCGCAGAAAGCTCATGCCGATCGCTAACAAATATTCGATTGATGAACTGATGGAAGCCTGTGCATACTATCATCAGAAGACCGGAAGACGCGTTACATTTGAGTACAGCATGGTAAAGGGAGTCAATGACTCCGCGGAGGACGCACAGCAGCTTACCGCACTGGCAAAGCGTGTAGGCAGTCATGTCAATCTGATCCCCGTCAACCCGATCAGGGAACGTGATTTTGTGGCGCCTGATACGCATTATGTGCAGGTGTTTAAAAACAAGCTTGAAAAAAACAGAATCAATGTTACAATTAGAAGGGAAATGGGCCGGGATATTGACGGCGCGTGCGGACAACTTAGGAAAAGACATTTAGATGAAATGGGCGGGGAGGACTCTTCGTGTTAAAATCGTATTCCGAGACTAACATCGGCAGGAAAAGACAACTGAATCAGGATTATGTATTTTCATCCGGAAAACCGATTGGAAATATGCCCAATCTGTTCATCGTAGCAGACGGAATGGGAGGACATAAGGCAGGAGATTATGCATCACGCTATACGGTAGAGACGATTGAACGCGAGATCAAAGCATCCTTTGAAAAGAATCCTTCTATTATTATACAGAAGGCGATACGGACTGCCAACAAAGAAATACGGCAGCGGGCCAGTGAAGATCCGAATCTTTATGGCATGGGAACAACGGTAGTTGTTGCGACGGTGATAGGCAGATATCTGCAGGTCGCCAATGTGGGAGACTCCAGATTATATATTGCAAACGGGCAGGAGATACGCCAGATCACAAGAGATCATTCTCTGGTAGAGGAAATGGTCAGACTTGGCGGCATCAAGCGGGAAGAAGCAAGGCTGCATCCGGATAAAAACATCATTACGAGAGCCATCGGTGCAAAGGATGATGTGGACATCGACTTCTTTACTGTGGAGCTTCGCCCCTCAGACAGGATACTTATGTGTTCTGACGGACTGACCAACATGGTAGAGGATCAGGAGATCCTGAAGGTTCTGAATGAGCATCAGGATGACAAGACATTAGTGGAGACGGCGAGAGCGCTGATCGATACGGCAAATCAAAATGGCGGTAAGGATAATATTGCAGTAGTGCTTATAAAACCTTTTGCAGATGAGGTGAAGAAATGATAAAAATTGGTATGATTATTGGCGATAGATATGAAATTCTGGAGAAGATCGGAACTGGCGGGATGAGTGACGTCTATAAGGCAAAGTGTCATAAGCTGAACCGTTATGTGGCGATCAAAGTATTAAAGCAGGAGTTTTCGGAAAATACAAATTTTGTATCCAAATTCCGGGTGGAAGCACAGGCTGCAGCAGGTCTGATGCATCCGAACATTGTAAACGTCTATGATGTTGGCGAAGAAAACGGTATTTACTACATCGTCATGGAGCTTGTCGAAGGCATTACATTAAAGAATTATATTGAAAAGAAAGCACGTCTTTCCGTGAAGGAAGCGCTCAGTATCGCAATTCAGGTATCCATGGGTATTGAGGCAGCTCATAATAATCACATTATTCACAGAGACATTAAACCACAGAATATCATGATCTCAAAAGAAGGAAAGGTTAAGATCGCGGATTTCGGTATTGCAAAGGCAGCCACTTCCAATACGATCACTTCCAATGTCATGGGATCTGTACACTATACATCACCGGAGCAGGCACGCGGCGGCTTCTCCGATGAAAGAAGTGATATTTATTCACTCGGCTGTACGATGTTTGAAATGCTGACAGGACGTGTCCCTTTTGACGGGGAGACGACTGTTGCGATCGCGATCAAACACATTCAGGAGGATATGCCGTCCCCGAGAGAGTATGTTTCCGAAATCCCTGTCTGCGTGGAGCAGATCATATTCAAATGTACGCAGAAGAGTCCGGACCGCAGATACCAGTCTATGGGTGAGCTCATTGTGGATCTGAAGAAAGCTCTGATCACGCCGGATGAGGATTTTGTCAAAATGGTTCCGTTTGATGCAGGCGGTGAGACAAGGACAATTTCCGAAGAGGATATTGCAGAGATCAAGCAGCGGACAGACCGGATCGATCTGGATGCACCGATGCGTCTGAAAGACCGCGAGGTACAGAGAAGTTCCTATTCCCAGAAGGATGAGGAAGAGGAAGAAGTGAAGCCTGAAAAGCCGGTCAGACCGGAACGGATGAACAGTAAATACAAGCCGGTTGAGGAAGAAGAACCGGAAGATGCGGATGACGAAGACGATGAGGAAGAATACGAAGATGACGATATGGATCCGAAAATGGAACGGATCACAACGATCCTGGCGATCGTGGCAGCAGTCATCATCGGTATTCTGGCACTGGTGCTCGTTGCAAATGCACTTGGTGTATTCAAGAGCTCGCCAAAAGCAGACAGTAATATCACACAGGATGAGACAACAGATGACAGTAAGGTAAAGATGATCAGTGTTGTAGGCATGAATATAGAGGATGCCAAGAAGGCACTGAATGACATCGGGCTTGGCACAAGAGTCACAAAGGAAGAGTCCGATACCTATGAAGTAGATCAGGTTATCAGCCAGGATGTGGAAGAGGGAGAAGAAGTAGATATGTATTCTACGATCGCTCTTGTTGTATCCAGCGGCAGTAACGGTGTGGCAGTACCTAATGTAACAGGTCAGGAGGAAGCTGCAGCAAAGAGTACACTGGAAGCAGCGGGCTTTCAAGTAACTGTCACACAGTCCTCTTCCGACAGTGTACAGGAAGGACTTGTTATTTCACAGGATCCGACAGCGGATTCCAAGGCAGAGAGCGGTGCAACGATCACACTGACTGTCAGCACCGGCCCGGAAGTAAAGAAAGTACCGGTACCGGATCTGAGAGGTATGACAGAGTCCGCAGCAAAGAGTAAGCTGGCTGAAAAAGGCTTAGTCTGTGGTACTGTATCAGAGACCTACAGTGATACCGTAACGGAAGGCTGTGTTGTTTCCCAGAGCTACAGCCCGGACAGTGAAGTGGATGAAGGCACAAGCGTCAATATCCAGCTGAGTGTCGGACCGGAAAAACACACCTATAAATATGTAACGACATTAAATGCACCGAGCGGTTATACAAGCGGTAATGTAACCGTAACGATCACAGCAAGTGACGGTACAACAAGAAGCTTTACAACTTCTTCATTCCCTTGTGCAGTCAATGAGACAGGATTTAATGTAAGCAGTGGTACACTGACTTATTCTTATACAGCAACAACCATGCAGACCGTGATCGACTCCGAAACCGGAGAAGAATCCGAGGAACCGATCACAGAAGATGTCACGACATCACCGGTCACTGTTCAGTTTGAGCAGGAGTAAGGAATGGAAAAGAACGGAAGAATCATAAAGGGAATCGCGGGCTTTTACTATGTCCGGACAGAAGATGGCTCTTTATATGAATGTAAGGCAAGAGGAAGTTTCCGTAATGAAAAGAAAAAACCGCTTGTCGGGGACTATGTAACGATCAGTATTCTTGATGAGGAAAAAAAGACGGGCAGCCTTGACCGGATCATGAAACGGAAAAACGAACTGATCCGGCCGCTTGTTGCCAATGTGGATCAGGCGATCGTGATCTTTGCGGTAAAAAGTCCGGCACCGAACTTCATGCTGCTGGATACGTTTCTTGCCAGAATGGAGCTTGCAGGCATTGACAGTATCATCTGTTTTAACAAGATGGATCTGGATGTGGACAGCAGTCTGCAAAAGCAGATCAGGGCAATTTATGAGCCCTGGTATACGGTTATTTTTACAAGCACAAAGACAGGAGAAGGTGTCGATGTGCTGAAAGGATATCTGCAAAAGAAATGTTCTACGGTGGCAGGGCCGAGTGGCGTGGGAAAATCGTCCCTCATCAATATGCTGCAGGAGCGTACGCAGATGGAAACCGGCGGGATCAGCCAAAAGACAGAGCGTGGCAGGCATACAACGCGCCACAGTGAGCTGATCGAGGTCGAAAAAGACACGTATATCCTGGATACACCGGGATTTACGTCGCTTCGCATGGATGATTTTGAAAAAGAAGAAATAGAAGAGGGATTTCGGGAAATACTGCAGTATAAAAACTGCCGGTTTGCCGGATGCTCTCATATCCATGAGCCGGATTGCGGCGTCAGGGAGGCACTTCTTAAGGGGAAGATCAGTAAGTCACGTTATGACAGCTATGTAAAAATGTATGAAGAATGCAAGGGAAAAAGGAGATATTAGCAAATGATGATGTTAGCCCCTTCTATATTAGCGGCAGATTTTGCCAAGCTGGGTGCACAGATTGTACAGATCGATAAAGCAGGTGCACAGCAGATCCATATTGATGTCATGGATGGTGTGTTTGTACCGTCTATTTCATTCGGATTCCCGATCATCCGCTCGATCCGCAAATTGACGGATAAATTTTTTGATGTCCATCTGATGATCACAGAGCCGGAGCGTTATGTCGAGGAATTTGCCGAAGCAGGTGCAGATGGGATCACGATCCATGTGGAAGCCTGTAAATGCATGGTAGAGACACTGGAAACGATCAGAAGCCTTGGCTGTAAGGCGGGCATTTCCCTGCATCCGCAGACTCCTGTTTCCGCGATCCTGCCGTATCTGGATAAGGTAGATAAAGTGCTGATCATGACGGTCAATACCGGGTTTGGCGGACAGAAATATATCGAAGGCTGTACGCAGAAGATCGTAGCGGTCCGTAAGGCGGTCACAGAGCGGAACTTAAATGTCGATGTAGAGGTCGACGGTGGTGTCAACAAGGAAAATGCAAGACATATCATTGAAGCCGGTGCCAATATTTT
>DJNY01000110.1:7385-16570 GCA_002441865.1 Lachnospiraceae bacterium UBA6452
GTTTCCGGTTCTGCGGTATTCCGCGGCGAACCAATGGAAAATGTAGAGTATTTCCTGAATATCTTGAGAGAATATGAATAGTTGCGAAAAACCGCAGTCATTACGACTGCGGTTTTTGTATCATTTTTACATAACTACTCGGGCTCATACCGGTTCCTTTTTTGAAGATCTGGGAAAAATACATCGGATTGTTACCGCAGCCGACAAGCCCGGCGACATCCGCGATTGGAACAGGATTGGAACCGGACAGCAGTTCTTTGGCTTTTTTGATACGCATTTCCGTTAAGTAGGCAGAAAATTTCTGCCCGGTTTCTTTGACAAATTTCTTGCTGATATAATCTACATTCATATAGAGTTCGTGCTCCGCAATCCATTTTAAAGACAGCTCCGGGTTTTCGATGTGTTCCCTGACATAGTTTTTGATTTTGTCGCTGATCTCTCCGGTCGAGGAAACAGGTGTTTTCATCTGCTGCAGTCTGGTGAGCTGCTGTATCAGTTTTTCCCGGTAGACAGCAGTGTCTGTTTCCCGGTCAAGTGCGATCAGAAAATCCACTGCATCCACAATACCAAAGGCCGGCAAAACAGAAGCAGCGTTCATGATCAGGGAAGGTGCTATCTGCTTTAAAAAGCTGAGCTGTTGTATATTTTCAATCTGCGAAAGCAGCAGGGACAGATCGGCATCTGTATTTTCTGTACTGTGAAAGATCCGGTCCGCACATGCCTGGATATCCCGCAGGATATTGTCATAGTTATTGATCAGAAGGCTCGTCTGCCCATTGTAATAGAGGATTTCCTCATAGCGCCGGATCTGTGAGGTCAGCTTATGCATGGCTGCTTTCAGATCAGGAAAACTGCACAGTCTGGCAAGCGGCGTCGTTGCCTGTCTGGCAAAGGACAGTGCTGATAAATAGGTGGACAATTCCGCATAAGAATCGGCAAAAGAACGGAAAAACAGTACCATGGTATTCCGGACATATAAAAGATGGAGGCGGACACCGGGATAAGTTTCTTCCCAGAAAGCACAGATCTTTTCAAATGCTTCCACGTGGTTATGCGGCTCCAGATAGTATAGATAACAGACTTCATAAGGCTGCCTGGCATTGCCGAAATGCCTGCGGTATTCTGTGTAAAAGCTGTCTTCCTGTTCCGGCGTCAGATCCGAACCCTGTGCCAGGTAATGGTTGACGATGTTGATCAGCATACTGGTATAAAACTGGTTTTTCAGCTGATCGTGTTCTGCAAGGATATTTTTCTGGGCCATGCGGATCTGATAGTCCTGTTTGATCTCCCTGATGCTGTTTATGATCTGCTGCTCACTGCACGGCTTAAGCAGATAGTGGCGGACACCGTACTGCATGGCCGTCTTGGCATACTCAAATTCGTTATAGCCGGACAAGATGATAAACTGCATATCCTTGTTGATCTCATACATCTTCTCAATCAGCTCCAGACCGGAAAGACCGGGCATCCGGATATCTGTCAGAACAATATCCGGATACAGATCCAGGATCATATTATAAGCTTCAATCCCGTCTTTGGCGGTTCCGACAACTTCAATATCAAGTGCTTCCCAGTCGATAAAAGAACGGATCGTTTCTCTGATTGTTTTTTCGTCATCTGCAATTAATAATTTTAACATATGTTACACCTTACTTTGTGGAATGATAATTTCTGCGACTGCGTGGTCTTCATCCGTATTATACAGAGTCAGTCCGTAGTCGCTGCCATAGATCAGCTGGATACGCTGATGGATATTTAAAAGCCCGATACCGATACCGTGTGATTTTACAGAACCGCTTTCCAGTTTTTCCAGCAAATGATCTTCAAACTGGGAACCGTTGTTGGTCACCCTGATATGGATGATACCATCTACAGCATACCCTGTCAGAATAATATGACAGGTTTCCGTAATGACTTCCATGGCATAGTTGATCGCGTTGTCAATGAGCGGCTGTATGGTCATCTGCGGGAGCTCCGCATCGAGGATATCAGGTGCGATCTCCTCCTGATAGTCCAGGCGTTCCTCGTCAAACCGGATTTTCTGGATCGTAATGTAGTCATTTACAATGTGCAGCTCATGTCTGACGGTAAAATTACTGTTTTTGTTGCTGAGTGTGGCACGCAGCAGATCGCCGAGAGCCTGTACCATCTCGGAAATATCGGTCGCACCGATCGCCTTGGCACGCCAGTTGACGGATTCGAGCGCATTGTACAGAAAATGCGGGTTGATCTGGCTTTCCAGTGCCTTCAGGCGGGCATCCTTTGTCAGGATCTCATTGACATAGTTCTGCTGGATCAGCCGCTGGATCTCCACGGTCATCTGGTCAAACTGCTGGTGCAGGATCCCTGCTTCATCCACACGGTTTGCATAGGCTTCCTCTGAGGCGGGAAGTGTTGATTCATCCTGTCCGAACTGCTTCATCTTATCGACAAGAGAGGCAAAATCAGCGGTTACGGAGCGGATCATGAATCTGGAAAGAATAAATACGACCAGGATGGAAAAGAGCAGGATGCCAAAGGAAAGGCATCTGGTCAGCCTGAGTGTATGTGCAATATAAGTATAAGGGATCAGACAGATGTAGTCCCAGTTGTTATTGGCGATTTTTCCTTTCGTGCAGAAATAAGGAAGACCGCCCAGAGTCAGGATCTCATAATTTCCGCGCAGATCTTCGTGAACAGTCTGGATCTGTGCTGTATTTAGAGAGCGTGAGTGGAAAATCTCCTGCCCGTTTTCATACAGAATATATTGTGCGGAGCCGTTGTTTAGGATGGACTGGGTCGAAGAGCTGATCAGTTTTTCCAGGTCTACGCTGACAATGACGGTACCGAGTGTTTCAAAGTTCAGATTTTGTACCCGGCGGGAATCTCTGCTGAGAAACAGACCGTATGTATTGCAGTAGTCCGTAATCCAGCATGCATAACCGGAGTTTTCTCCCGCAGCCTGTATGACCGTGTCTCTGATGGTATCGGGCAGCTCACTGATGGCAGCTTTATAACTGGAGGAAGTAAAACGCGGATTATACAGACTGATATAATTGATATCGTTGTTTTTATAGTTCTGATAGTAATCGATCAGAGAGGACGTTATCATATTATCTGCATTCTGATCCAGGATATCGGTCGGCGGTTCGTCCAGCAGGGAAATCAGGGTTTTCCGGATCGCCTGGCTGGAGATGATCGAATTTGTCATGGATTCGATATTGGCAAGCTTGGACGAGATATCCTCCGCACTGGAACTTAAAGAACCTGCCAGTGCCTGATAGAGCAGATTATTATAGGAATGCATGAAGATAAAACTACCGATCAGGGAAGCCATACTTGTCAGTGAAATGGCAAAAGCGGTAATAAGTGTTATCTTTATTTTTAAGGGTGCATTGCGAAACCACATTCGCAGCGGATGCTTTGTTTTACGCACATTCTGACCTCTTTTCTTTTGAATTCATTAGCAGTATAGCCGAAAACGGCGGGAAATACAATTCCCCATTTGTGGCAAAAACGGAAGTCGGATTTTTAAAGGTTGACCTCGGATTTGTGTATATGTTTTTGAAAACTTCTACACTATAATAACACTTGTAAAGCAAAAGCAACATTACAGGAGATACAAAGAATGTTGCAAAAGATGTATCACTAAGGAGGTAACAGATATGAAGAAAAAGTTTTTGAGCGTGGTATTATCCGTCGCAATGGCAGCTACTTTATTAGTAGGCTGTGGCAGTACAGGCAGTACAGGCGACAACAGCAGCAGTGACACACAGACACCGGCAGCAGAAGAAAGCACAGATGCGGCAGCAGACAGTACAGATGCTGCAGCAGACAAAGGTGCTGATCCTGCAGACTACAAAGTAGTCATGGTAGTAAAGCAGTCCGATTCCTGGTTCGATGATATGGCAACAGGTATTGAGCAACTGAAAAAAGATACAGGATTAAATGTATCTGTACAGGTTCCGGAAACAGGAGATGCAGCAAGCCAGATTTCCATTATGGAAGATCTGATCGCACAGGATGTAGATGCGATCTGCGTTGTACCTAACGATCCTAATGCACTGGTACCGACGATCGAAAAGGCAAGAGAAGCAGGTATCGTAGTTGTAACACATGAAGCACCTGGTATTGCAGACAGTGTTGATCTGGATGTAGAAGCATTCGTAAATGAAACATTCGGTGAATTATTTGCTGAAAAATTAGCAACAGCTATGGGCGGCAAAGGTAAATATGCAGGCTTTGTAGGCGGTCTTACAATGGAAACACACATGGCATGGTATGATGCAGCTGTTTCTTACCTGAAAGCAAACTATCCGGATATGGAAAATGTAGCAGAAGAGCCATATGAAGATGGTAACAGCGTAGAAGGCGCACATGATAAAGCCCTTGAAGTATTAAAAGCATATCCTGACATTGCAGGCTTCTTTGACTGCTCCGCACAGGGTGGCGGTATCTGTGAAGCATTACAGGAAAATGATCTGGGCGGAACTGTAAAAGTTGTTTCCCTTGCACTTCCTTCTATGTCAGCAACATACTTAAAAGATGGCTCCATGGCAAACGGTCTTTGCTGGAGACCGGCAGATGCAGGCTACGCAGCATGCTATGCAGCATATCTGATCGCATCAGGCCAGGGCGTATCTGATGGAACAGACTTAAAGGCAACAGGCTATGAAAGCATTTCACTTGATGGCAATGTTGGATATGGTAATGCACCACTTGAATTTACAGCAGACAATATTGACGATTACAATTTCTAAAGTAAAGAAATAAAGAATCCAGAATTCCTGAGAATAAGAAAGACTGTTCGCGTAAGCAGCAGTTTTTCTTATTCCTAAGGGAAAACAAGAAATTACATTTGGGAGGCAGGACGATGGAACCTATTCTTAGTGCCAGTAATATAAGCAAATCCTTTATTGGCGTTCGTGCGCTAAACAATATTGATATTACGATCAATGCAGGGGAAATTCATTGCCTTGCGGGAGAAAACGGTTGTGGAAAATCAACACTTGTAAAATGCATTTCAGGCGTATATACACCGGATGAAGGAACAATACAGATAGAAGGACAGACCTGCAGATCAATGACACCGATCGAAGCCATGAATCATGGCATTCAGGTTATTTATCAGGATCTGTCACTGTTTCAGCATATGACGGTTGCGGAAAATATTGCGATCAGTAAGCTGAAATTTGAAAATACAAAAATTATCAACTGGAAAACAATCAAAGCGATCGCAAAGGAGCAGCTTGATAAGATCGGCGTGACCATGGATCTGGATGAGACAGTCGGAGAGATCTCCATGGCGAACAAGCAGATGGTAGCGATCTGCAGGGCACTTGCCCAGAACGCCAAGATCCTGTTTATGGATGAGCCGACGACAGCACTGACCAAAACAGAGGTAAGTCATCTGATGAAGGTCATGCTGGAGCTGAAGAAAAAAGGACTGGCGATCGTCTTTATCAGTCATAAATTAGACGAAGTATTCGAAGTAGCGGATAAGATCACTATTTTCCGTAATGGTAACAAGATCGGCGATTTTAACAGCAGTGATCTGGATGAAAAGAGCCTTTCCTATTATATGACGGGAAGAGAGATCGAATATCCGCGTTATCACAGAACCTATAAGGACAATACACCGATCCTTTCCGTAGAGCATCTGACCAGAAAGGGACAGTACGAAGACATGAGTCTTAGTATCAGACCGGGCGATATCATCGGGCTGACAGGTCTTCTGGGATCGGGGCGTACAGAACTTGCAATGTCCTTATTCGGTCTGAATAAAACACAGGCAGGCGTGATCAAGATAAACGGAAAAGAGGTCGATATCAACTCACCGATGGTGGCAAAAAAATACGGTATCGCACTTCTGCCGGAGGACAGATCACGGGAAGGATTATTTATTGAACGTAAGATCAAAGAAAATATTTCCGCACCCATCATTGATGCGATCTGCAAAAAAGGTATTGTAAACCGGAAAAAAGAAAATGAGATCGCAGAAAAATATGTAGAGGAATTAAAGGTGCGTACACCATCGATCGAGACAGTTGTCGGTACGTTGTCAGGTGGTAACCAGCAGAAGGTTGTTATCAGTAAATGGATTGCAACCAATCCGAAGGTATTTATCATGGATACCCCGACAGTCGGTATTGATATCGGTTCCAAAGCGGAGATTTACGAGCAGATCCACAAATTTGCCGATCAGGGAATGGCGATCATACTGATCTCCGATGAAATACAGGAAGTCATGGCAAACTGTAACAGAGTACTTGTTATGGCACATGGCAAATGTGTTGTGGAACTCTCAGAGGAAGATTTAATGCAGGAAGGCGCTGACAAGCATCTGGCAGAGATCATCGGTAACCAGAAGGAAAAGGCGTTATCCCAGGAGGTGGCACAATGACTAAAAAAATAGATCCGTTTCAGAGAATGCTGCTGATCATCATTGTGGTATACAGTGTATTCGTAACGATCAAGAATCCGGGATTTTTCCAGATCCAGACGGTGTTTGATATCATCAAAACATCTTCTACCACAATGATCGTGGCAATGGGACTTCTGGTCGTTATGATATCGGGCGGTATTGATGTATCATTTATGGCAATTGCATTGTTTGGCAGTTATACTTCGCTGTATATCATGATCCAGACAGGCATCAATAATCTGGCATTTGCGTTTGCCGTTTCCATGGCGATCGGTGTTGTACTTGGTCTGATTAATGCGGTACTGATCAGCTGGCTGAAGCTTCCGCCTTTTATCATTACACTCGGTACACAGAATCTGTTCCATGGTATCATGACAACCTTTATCAGTGATAAATCGTTTGGTTCCGGTGTATTACCGGAGTGCCTGCATAAGTTCGGGCAGGGAACCTTATTTAAGGTAGCAACGGCTAACGGTTCTACAGGACTTACCGTTTCTCTGATCCCTGTACTGATCGCAGGACTTGCAACTTATTTCATCCTGCGGAAGACTATGATCGGACGTGGTATCGTAGCAATCGGCAATGACGAAGAATCGGCAAGAAGAGCAGGATTTAATCCTTTCAGGATCCGGTTGTTTGTATACGCTTATTCAGGAGCACTTGCCGGTATGATGGGTATTGTTTATGCAGCACAGGTAAACGCACTGTATCCGAATAAGATGGTCGGTGATGAACTGATGGTTGTTGCAGCAGTTGTTATCGGCGGTACAAAGATCACCGGTGGTCAGGGTAAGATCTTTGGTGCAGTACTTGGTGTACTGATTACATACCTGTTAAATTCCACGCTGATCATGATCGGTCTTTCTTCTTCCTGGAACAACCTGTTCGTTGGTGCGATCCTGGTAATTGCGGTAGCGATCACATCATATCAGGAAAGAGTAAAGAACAGAAAGCATTTGATATTTACGGAATAGGAGGAAACGAGAATGAAAAAAGTGAAAAGCTTTTTGGAAAAAGATATCGATCTGAGTATTCTGGTTGGCATTACTGCAGCAGTTCTTCTGATTGCGGCGTTTGTATTCGGTTCATCCATGTACTCAGCCAGAAATATTCAGTCTATGGCATTCCAGATTCCGGAGTTCGGCTTTCTGGCACTGGCAATGATGTTATCCAATATGGTAGGCGGCATTGATCTTTCGATCATTGCCAACGCCAATACGGTAGCTATTTTTACGGCTTATGTATTAAACGGTACATGGGCATTCGGAACGCAGGGAGGTGCCAGAGTTGCTCTTGCCGTTCTGGTTGCACTTTGCACAAGCCTTGTATTCGGTCTGCTAAACGGTCTGATCATTGCAAAAACTTCAGCACCGTCACTTGTTGCAACACTTGGTACCATGACACTAATCCAGGGTGTCGGCATGGCGATCACAGGCGGTACAAGTGTGGGAGACATCGATCCGTTGTTTTCTTCTTTTGGTAAGGCAATATTTTTAGGACTTCCGGTAATTTTCTGGCTGTTTCTGATCGTAGCACTTGTGCTGGGACTGATCTTATCCCTGACAGGCTTTGGACGGAAGCTGTATTTATACGGCGGAAATCCGGTGGCTGCAAGATTCAGTGGCTTCCATAATGAAAAGATGAGCGTGCTTGTATTCATGCTGACAGCCGTGTTATCCGGTATTGCAGGACTGATCATTTTAAGCCGTGTCAATTCGGCAAAGGTTGGTTATGGTGATTCTTATCTATTGCAGACGATGATCGTCTGTGTGATCGGCGGTATTGATCCGAACGGTGGAAAAGGAAAGGTCGGCGGTGTTGTGATCGCGATCATTCTGATGCAGGTAATGTCCAGTGCCTTTACGATCATGTCACTGTCTCCTTATACAAAGAAGCTGATCTGGGGCATCATGCTGATCCTGGTACTTGGATTGAATCATATCATTGCGATCCAGTCAAAGAAGAGTACGTTAAAGAAGAGTATGAAAGCACTTGCAAGTGCTGCAAAGTAGAAAGGAAGGTTTGCTATGAACGTAGAAGAAAAATATACAGAACTTTATCAGACACTTTTGAAAGAGCATAAGGAAGTATTTGAAAAACAGGATGTAGAGGAACTTTCCAAGTTTATGGATCTGATCTGCAAGGCAAACAGGATCTTTCTTATGGGTGTCGGAAGAGAAGGCATTTCCACCAGAGGATTTGCCATGCGTCTGATGCATCTCGGAAAAGAGACACACTGGATCTGGGATGATACGACACCGGGCATGCATCCGGGTGATCTGTTCATTGCCACAAACGGTTCCGGTGCGATCGGACATATCACCTATGTGGTAGAGCAGGCAAAGAAAGCAGGTGCCACAGTAGCAGTTGTGACAGGCTCACCAAAACAGACCTGTCCGCAGCTTGCTGATTTTACCTTATTTGTTCCGGCAGCGGTATTTAACGGAACAGACGACAGGGCAGTACCATCCATCCAGCCGATGGGAAATCTGTTTGAACAGCATTTATATATGCTTTTTGATATGATCGTTATGATGCTCGAAGAGAAGATGCAGGTATCTCACGCGGATATGGAAAAGAGACATCGTAACATCGAATAAATTTGTCCCCCTTTATATTTTCCCTTATATATTTCTGAAAAGGCATGCAAAGATTTTTTGCGTGCCTTTTTTCTGCCTATAAGGTATACTGAATACAACATTTATGAAAAAAAGTATGCAGGGACTTTTATGAGAGGAGGATACGTATGCGTGAACTCGGAGAACGGATATCAAAATTGCGG
>DJNY01000234.1:0-1327 GCA_002441865.1 Lachnospiraceae bacterium UBA6452
ACCTTCAGCTCTACAAAAGCTACGAAGGCAGAAACACTCGGTACCTTTCAGTACGGTGACAATATATATGCCACGCTGGATGAGACAGGTACACTGACACTGAGCGGAACCGGGGCTATGTGGGATGGGAAGAAAGTTGCATATACCCAGCGTATATATTACGGTTCGGGTAGATCTGAAGATAGAACATATTATAGATCATCTCTAACCAAATCAGTTAATATTGCAGGTACAGATACTTATATTGATAATTTGGTTTATAAAATAGTAGTCAATGATGGCATTACCAGTATCGGCGATTTTGCTTTTTATAAATTTTACAAATTACAATCTCTTTCTATCGGCAACAGTGTTACCTCTATTGGCGAACAAGCCTTTATTGGTGCCACAGCATTACATTCAGTTACAATTCCAAGCTCAGTCAGAAAGATTGGTATCTGGGCTTTTGGAGACAGCGGTCTCACAAGCTGTACCTTAAATAAAGGTCTCCAGATAATTGATAATTGTGCTTTTGCAAATGCCCAGTTTAAATCTATCTCCATTCCGGATGGAATTACAATGATCGGCGAACATGCATTTAATGGAAGCTCTTTAGAAACCGTAACCATTCCGCAAAATATCACAATCATTAAAACCGGTGCATTTCCCGATGTCACTGCCACGATTTATTCCATGGATGTTATGATCGCAGATGGTGCCTTCGGCAGTTCTTCCACACTGATCGCTAACAGGGGATCCAGTGCAGAGAAATATGCCAACCTCAACTCCTATATCACCTTCAAATATATTCCTTACCCATCTACGGTATATTTTGATGCCAATGGCGGATCTGTGGATACAGACCATAAAAGCCTGATGTCGGAAGAATTATACGGTCCGCTTCCTACCCCTGTCCGAAGCGGTTATCGGTTCAATGGATGGTTTACAGCCCCAAACGGTGGCACCCAGATACTGCCTACTACTGTTGTCACAACAAAAACAGACTCTACCCTGTATGCTTCCTGGAGCAGAGTAAATGTTTCCAAACCGTCCAAGCCATCTGCTAAAAATGGAAAAGCAAAACAGATCAAGCTCAAATTGAAACGGACAAAGAATGCGGAAGGCTATCAGATCCAGTATGCAAAGAGTAAGAGTATGAAGTCTGCACGCATCAAAAACACGAAGAAGCTGACAACCACGATCAACAAGCTGTCCCGCGGAAAAGTCTATTATATCCGTGTCAGAGCCTATAAAACCGATTCCACAGGTGCTAAAGTATATGGACCATGGAGCAGCAAAATGAAAGTCAGAGTAGCAAAATAAGAAAAAACAAAAACACATTTTACAA
>DJNY01000234.1:1354-24846 GCA_002441865.1 Lachnospiraceae bacterium UBA6452
TATTAACTGTAAGCATTGCACTTTTACTCGGATTGCAGATGGTTGCCTGTTCCTTGCAGCCAACCTGCAAAGCCGAAGGCTGTGACGAAACCGAAATCTATCAGGATGGCTACTGTAAATATCATTATTATATGCAAAGTGGCAGTGATTTTATCAAGAATCTGATCAATTAGGAGGAAACCATGAAAAAGATAATGAAAAAGAAAACGATATATTTTCATATTATTATTTCTTATATTCTATGTTACATATTGCTGGGAATACTGTTATCTGTTTTATACAAAACATTTAGCTCTATATTTTACTCTGATTTTTGGAGCTCCAATCCTCTTGTAGGAGGATTCAGAATTTTCCTTGAAAGTTATGTCTGCCCCTACTACTTTGTGTGTGCCATTTTTCATCTCAAACAGAAATCCGGCAAAGAAATGCCTGATCTGAAAAATTGCCTAAAAAAATATGCAGCATTTCTTAAAGTGCTTTGCTTTTTCTATTTTTGCCTGAGTCTTGCTCAGCCGTTGTCGCTAAGTTATATTTTGTATGCAGTCATCGGAATTATTTTTTTCCTTACTACTTTTATCCGATTTATACAAAATAAAATCAAAGAAAACAAAAAAAATCAGCTTGAGCTTTTTGCAAACATAGCGGAAACGGAGGTTTCAAATGAATAACCCCATATTCCTTCTTACCTCCGTGGCAGTTTATATATACCTAATCCTGGCTTTCATTTCCATTGTTTCGGAAGAACCAAACAAACCCTATGATGATGCAACACTTTCTATGGATAAGGATACACTTATGAAGGCACTTCTGAAATATATGAGTTCTTCTGACGAACAGATCCTTGGTATTTTATGTGCAAGGAGTGTGGAAAAATACTTGGCAACTGACAGTACAAAAAGAGGTTTCTGCTTTATTACTAACAAAGCATGCTATTTTATGGGAAAAATTTATAAAAAGAAAGGCATATTTTTATTTCGAGAAAATAATCAACATAGAATCATTAATTCCGAATTAAAAGGTATTAAAGTTGATGCTATGTTAAAATTTCAAAATTTCGTTTTTACCATTAGTTCTCTTTTTCTCATAGCACTTGGAGGATACACTTTTTTTTACATAAGCCAGTTTAATGAAAATCAGGAAATATTGATTATAGTCTTTCTAAACATTATTTCATTACCGTTCCTTATAATCTTTTTCATTTATTCTCTCATACAAATATTTATTTCCAGAAAAACATTTGTATGCATGGAATTTGCCAACATAACCATTGCATTTCCGATCTACACAGTTGGCGAGCTGGAAGCAAAGGAGTTTTACCGTGTGATCAGCAAAGTGCAGGATCATGAAAGGAAACGTGAGATCAGTAATATACCGGACAGAAGCCCGCAGCAGATACCTGCAACTCCGCTATCTGCCGCGCAGGACAAAATAGGATCTTTAAAAGAGCTGTCTACATTATATGCACAGAAGCTGATCAATGAGCAGGAATATAATTCCCTGAAAAAGCAACTATTACAAGATACAGATTCCTCTGCATCTGCTGATACGCAGGAATCCGAAACATCTCATACACAGTAAAAGGAAATAATAATGCACATATCTCAAAAACTAAAATTAACAGGAATCCTGTTCTGTATTGTTCTTCTGGTCGGATGCGGAAGAAATGCGACTGTCAGTCAAGTGGCTGACAGTCCCTCTCCCACTGCCGATACCAGTACAATGGATGCACAAACAGACGCAGCACAGACCGGCGCAGCGGACGACACTTCTTCTACCAGTCACCCGGATCCGACGAAAAGCGTCGCTGAACAGATACAGGAATTTATTGACAACAATTACACAGCACCGACAGAAGAAGAAAACTATACGCCGGATCCCAACGCAGACAGCAAAAACTATATTCAGGCTGTCAAGTGGCTCTTAAATCCTAATGCCGGTCCTGTCTACTGGCAAAATACCTACGATCAGTATGCAGACTATATCGATCCGTCCCTGCTGGAACGTAAAATACAGGAATACCGGGCAAACGGAGGCGTTGATGTCTCCTCTCTCGGAATGGATGAACCGGAATATCATATGATAAATACATACCGCTATCCCATTTTCACAATGGATTATGGCTGTATGACACCAAATAATAATATCGATTATGATTTACCTGATTCTCAATCACAAACCTATGCAGAATTTTTAGCGCAATATGAAGCGCAAAAAGATACTCCCAATACCTTTTTTTATCAACCTGATTTTGACATCTGTCAGGATCGATGTTATATATACTGCTATGATATCAGTGATAATGAGCAGGAGGTGTTATCCAGATTAAAGGAAGAGTTTTATGAGCCGCTATGGTCGATCGAGTTTGATTATGCCGAAGGAAATCATATTTATTTACGGGATATCGGCTTGTTTGATAGAGATGTCTATATTGGCGAAACCATTTATACACTTACATTAAATGATCACAACAAAGTAGTCGATATCGATACCTTTTCCTGCTGGAATGCCGGAATAGACTATTTTAAATCCGATTATATACCAGATACTTGGATTTCTACTTTAGAATATTATAAAAAAGAGGATGAAGAATATTATGAGGTCTTTGGTTCTTATCCCAATGACGATGATATTCCAAATCGGCTTATTGCAGACGATGAAATCATCCAAAAATATCATCTTGACAAACTGAAAATGGCTCTGCTGGAAGATGCCAGATATCAATTAAATCATCCAGTTTTAAGCTTTTATAAAGATTATGGTAATTTCGTACAGTTAAATATCTCCGATCCCTTTCTCGATGCTGTGGCTGATGCAGTATATGATGGTTATGTAGGGTGCTATGAAGATGATATCTTTGTTCACATTGATGGCAGATACAAAACAGTATGCACACCATCTCTTAGTATGATCACAGAGGAAACGGTGTTTGATTAAATATTTGACTAAATTTCAGTTGTCTACAAAAAATCGCCCAGACCTCATGGTCTAGGCGATTTGTCTGTCGGGAAAATTTTTACAGCCTCTTTAATCTTCTTCTGTTTCGTAATAATAAGAGTAATCAATCCCTTTCATAAAAATTTCTCTATCCGTAATTTTTTCGGTAAGAGCATTTTCAATCAATTTCTTAATGGGTCTCGCATCAGTCGGGCTCTTCTCCATTGCTGAAAGATATTCCTTCTTATCAATTTTTTCCCAATCAACACATTTCTTTAACCTTGATCTTAAAATGCTATCTAACCATATTCTTGTAGCTCTTCCATTTCCCTCCATAAAAGGATGGGCTATATTGGTTTCTATATATTTATCCACTATTTCATCAATGGTATTATCAGGCATATTTTCAATTTGCTTAAAAATAGAATCAAAATACATACAATTTGCAAAGGCAAAGCCCTTTTTTGATATATTTTTATTTCTGATCTTTCCTGCAAAATCATATAAACCTTCAAATAGGAATGCGTGAATCTGCTGAAGTCCCTTTATTGTTCCTACCTCAATGTTGTCCAAAATTGAATTTTCATATAATTCGTATGCCTTTTTTTTGCTTCTCTCATCTATTGGATCATTCATTCCTTTTATCCAATCAAAGAACATAACTTTGTTTTTTGCAGGAAGTAACATCAATAATGCATCAATTCCTTCTTGACTGATACAATCTGTATTATATTTTTTTCCATCCTGTGCGGTAAGTTTCAGTTGTCTACAAAATGATAACAACTCATTATGTCTTTTCTTAAAAGTGTTCCAATAAATTCTTGCATTTGCACTTATTTTTAAAGCTTCAATAATATCAGTTGCTGCATACCACCAACTACTCGTTGTATCATCCCATCTGGCTCGTACAGCCTTGTTATTAAAAAATCTGATTGATGTTTTTGCTTGCATGAAAAATCACCTCGTATATAAAATATACTATACAAAGATCCAATTCACAAGCTATACCATAATACCTACAAGCAGACACACAAGTAACCCGATGTCAATAGAGAATCCGTGGTGTCTTGACTTTATCTATTTGATGTGCTATAAAGTAAACAATGTTTACCAAACTATTTTTATAAAGCAAAGGAGGCGTATATTATCCGCGAAAGTACAAAAGAAACAAGAGAATTGATCTTGAAAAGTGCCAGGGATATCTTTCTTGAAACAGGCTATCAGGAAGCCTCCATGCGAAAGATCGCTGCCCGGGCCGGTATCACTGCCGGAGCCATCTATAAACATTTTTCCGGCAAAGAAGAAATGTTTGGAGAACTCTTTCATGCATGCGGCAAAAAACTTATGAGCATTACCGAATCTATGATCGGCGTTGACTTTTCTGCCCTGTCAGATGAAGAATTGATCCATGTCCTGTATTCTAAAACATCTTTGCAGACACTTAATCTATTACAGGAAGACATGCAGCTTCTTCATATGTTATTAAAGAATGATTCCGGTACTTATCTCGATCATTTCCGCACCATCTACGTAGAACGCTGTACCGAATTTGCAACTAACTATTATGAGGAGTTGTACCGCCGTGGTATTTCCTCTAAGACGTTATCGGAAAAGACCATCTATATGCTTTCTTCCTCAGAATTTTCCATGATCTGTGAAATAATCGCTGATGATGCCTGCCAGAATGGGATCACAGAGGAAATGAAAGCCGCATTTACAGAAGCAATGACTGTTCTGCTCCGTGGATTAGAGGCAGAACTGGGCATCCATTATTAAACCAGAGGTGACAAATTATGAAAAATACATTGCAAGCAAAACTGATCTATCGTTTTTATCACAGCGCCGTAAAGGCAGAATTGAAAAGACGTGGTTTCTCTAAGAATACAGTCAAAAAGATTGAAAAAGAACATAAATTGATCGTGGAACGGGCAAAGGATATCGGCAAATCCAATCTGCTAAGTTCTTACATCATGGGAAGTTATTTTATTGCATTAAATCGCAGCACCGGCAAATCCGCTGAAGAAAATTATGAAATATTCCGTGATGGACTGTATGCCTCTAAGCTGTTTCACAAAATAATGGGCGATGCAGATAGTTATCTGGATCCCAAGCGAATGCCTGCAAGACTGAAATGGTCTGAGGACAGCCATAAACGCAAATATGAAAATGACTGGGTTGTGGATATTCTGCCGGGAAATGAATCGTATGATCTTGGTTACGATTATCATGAATGCGGTATCTGTAAACTGTGTCAGGATGAAAGATGTCCAAATTTGGCAGTCTATCTGTGCAGAATGGACTATGTGCTTGCAGATATTATGCACATGAAATTAGTGAGAACCGGAACCATTGCAGAAGGAGCAGCCTTCTGCGACTTCCGATACAGTAAGCCTCGTGATGAAGAAAATAGCTGACCTTTCGGTCAGCTGTTGCGCTTTGTATACAATATACAAATGAAGTCCAACCCTATAGATGCTTCTACCATGACACTATCTCACACCATATGTATCTGTCCAAAATGGCATATAGCCACTCCGAATCGCAACTGCCTGTGAAGCTAAATTAGTAACCGATGCACTATAAAACGGAACCTTTTTTCTTTCTAAAAGTACAGCAGTAAGATTTTTCACTAACAAACTGGCTAATCCTTTTTCTCTATATTCCTTCTTGACATCGACACCAATTTCCATAATAGTGTCTGTAACATTAGATGCACTTGCTATGGCAAAAATGTTTCCATCTTTCCTTGCACATAAAACAATATCCGTATCTGTATGCCCGTTTTTATCAAAAACTAATGAATTATCGAAACCGGTAACTTTTTTTAGTTCCATCAGCTCATTCCCTTCATACATAAAAAATGTATATGTGGAAGGAAATGGCTGTTTTTGTATGTTCTTAATATCAGGAATATAATGAATTGTTTGTCCCAATATTAAATCGCTCTCATATAGTTCATCTCTGTTTTTTCCTATTAGTGCACTTTTCCCTATTTCTTCTTGATCTTCAGAAAGAGAAATTATATTGGCATCTTTTATACTTAAAATTTTAAGATATCCGCTTTTCTCTTTCTCATTTCTTACAAAGAACGTTCCTTCCAGCTCTAACTGTCCTACTGTACAATTTAGAGAATCCGCTATATATCTACAAATGACTTTTTTTTCTTCTGTATATATAAGCATAATCTATTTCTCCCTTCAACTTTGATGATCACATTTCTGACGCTACATCATTTCTTTTTCAAAATCTTCTACTATTCCACGATCGGAATGACCATATTTTCAAATGCGCTCTGCATCTTTGGATGCTGTATCAGAAAATGGATCGCTGGTGCTTTGTTTTTGGATACCATGACCCATTTCTTTTCATGTATAAAAATCTGAATATTCCGGAAAGCGGATGTAGTATTTTCTGTCACCGTATAACCCGGATGCATTTTTCTGTATGCCTGGATCTGCTCAAGATGTTCCTGATACTCCTCCCATGTATAAAAAATATCCTTTTCATAAAACATGCCGGACAATGACAGCCGCATCGGAAATTGTTTGAATTCTTCTCTTCCGAGGACAGGAATCTCTTCCGTGACAGAACTGTGGAGCAGAATTTTATCCATCATCTCCCGCTGCCCGGCAATATACGTCCGGATCTGTTCCTGTTCTTTCTGCGGGATCCGGTTACGCACCATGATCCGTCCGACCAGCTCCTCCGTCGCCGTATAACAGGATAAGGCGGACAATATAAAATGCCTGCTGCCCGGTGTTTCTGCATCTGCCTGTAAAAAAGACCAATATGCCTGCATCTGTTTTTCACAGTAAATTTCCATCAGCGGCGTTGCTTTGGCAAGAAGTCTGTCCGCACGTTTTTTATAATAATCCACTTCACTTTTATTCTTCGTCAGATAGTATTTTCCTTCCCTGTGATAGCCCTTGATTGCTTCACCGGTCAGTGCAACACTCCCGGATACTTTCAGGAGATGCAGAAATGCATTATCCTGTGTATCTTTTAAATAATACGGCGAGATCTGCCCTGTCATATACATCGGTATCCAGCTTTCCAGTCCGAGCATCATATCCTCAAAAGAACGGTCTATATTATGGATCTGATGCAGATGCAGTCCCTTTTTCAGCAGCATCGCCATACCAAACATCCATTTTTTCGGAAATTCCGGATCTTTCGCCATCTCACCCATCGGCATATCACTGTACATAATGACAGGCTCTTTGGATCTTGAAAGCACCGTTGCCTTCAGAAATGCCAGTTCACTGTCCATCATTTCCTTTATCCCCAGATAACTCTTTGAAGTCGGAAGCTGAAAAGGCGCGGTCGGTACTCTCAACTCATCAAAATGAATCACACGGATATATTCATTCTGCTGAAATTCATCTATCTTTTCCAGAAAGCCTGCCACCTGATTTCTGACATTTCCGGTTCCGCTTGTCAGCCACTCTACCAGACGCATCTGATACTCTTCCGCTTTTTCCAGATCATCCGTTTTACAACCGATCAGTTCCGCGATATCTTTTTTCTGTGATGTGTCCTGACACCGCCTGACGATATATCGGGAAATGCCTGTGGCAAATTCCACGGGATCGGAGGGCTGTCTCTGTCCCTTCCGGATTCGTGAAATATAAGATGCATCATAATTCAGCGATCTGGCAAGATCAGAAACACTGATCGACAACGCGTAAAGCAGCTGATCTACATTTACCCGCAATTTTTCCATATCAACTGTACTTTTTTTTGTCAATGGCAGTAAGGTATCCCCCACCGACTTGATTGTCACATCTGTGATTCCTTTGTTCCGGGCAATCCGGACGATCCCATTCACCAGCCTGCATAGCTGTTCCGAACCGGCTTCCGGAATACGCTCACCGGATCTGTAACGACTGATGGTAGCTGCAGACAGCCCGGAGATTTCCGCCAGTTCCCTGGATGTACAGCTAATCTGCTCCATATATGCATCAAGCGCAGCCTTAAAATCCATTTTATTTTCCTCCCTGTTCTATCACATATCTGCGGCAGTTATTATACAAATACCGGCGGCAGACAAAGTTCTGATTTCCAAAATGGCATTGCCTGATTGGAAATCCTTCCTATAGGAACCGATCTCACTGCTATAATTATATTACAACAAAAACTGACAAAGAAGGAGGATTCCTATGAAAAAACACAACAAACTTTCCATAACGCAATTTTTGTCTGCCATTTTTGTTTTCTTACCTATGTTATATCTTATCTCAATTCCACAATCTGTTCCGGTTTTGGCGGATGAAGCAGGAGAAGTTGACATAACACAATCTTCTTCTGAAGAACACGTTCTGAATGAAGAAAATAACTGGGATATCAGTGATCATCTGATCATGCCCGGTGAATCATTTTATACAGAACCCAAATATGAATTTTCCAATGAAAAGATGCAGGCCGGTGTCCTTCATCTTACCGCCTGCCCCAGATATCTGCATACGGCACTTACCCTGGATAAACCGGATGGTGAAACAGGCGGTGAAGCACGTTGGTACACAGATGCACTTGTCAGGAGTACCGCAGACACATCACTGGTCGTTCCATGCAGGACCAATTCCTACAATCTCATAAAACTTGCCTATGACAAAGGGGATCTATCCTCTCTTCAGGGCGATGAAACCGTACAGGATAACCTGCAGGCTGCACTGAAAGGAAATAACGAAGTCACTGCGGGATATCAGAATAATACAGGGCTTCCCATCGTTTTAGAACAGGTACGGGGCGGCTCTAACGTAGAAGAAGGCAGTGTTTACGGGGGCGAATACGGAGAAGATCTGCTCGTCTATGCTTCTTCTTTACAAAACTGGGGCTGTGTGATCCGTTTTTATGAACCGTATTATTTATTATCTTATACGTTTGATGGAATTGATAGTGAATTTACGACAGAAGAAATGAATAGCCTGCCTGACCGCTTCTATATCCAGCGCGAACAGCAGCAGCTCATTTTACCGGATCCGGTACGAACCGGACATCATTTTACGGAATGGAATGGTGGACTTGTCACATTTTCCGATGTAAGCAGGAAAGATAACAATACGATCCTGACCTTTGACTGGGAGCACAATCTGCGCACAGCCAGCTTTACAGTTTTCTCCGACCAGACGCTGCGGGCTTGTTTTGAAGAAGATTTTACTGTTACCTTCCAGCCGAACGGCGGACAGCTGAAGGAAACTGATCCTGCTGTCCGCGAGATCGATACAACCGATTCCGGCAATGATCTGTTCTTTGATATCAACCAATGTGTACCTGTCCGAAGCGGCTATCAGTTTGCCGGATGGTGTACTTCTCCGTCTGCGGATGATGCCAGCCTGATCAAAAATACAAAGGATTCCCAATGGATCATTGACTGGCTCAACGATCTGCATGAAAACCAATATGATATCCAGCTTTACGCAAAATGGGTCAAAGAAGATCCCTGTGTAAACGGACACACCATACAGCAGAGCCTGACACAGGCAACCACACAACAGGATGGCTTTCTCCTGACAAAATGCTCTGTATGCGAAAAAGCACTGCAGACTGAGATCATCCCACGTATAGCGGATATCCGTCTGGCAGCTGACAATTATACCTATAATGGAAAAAGAAGGGAACCGGCCGTTATCATACTGGACAACGATCAAAACCAGCTCCGCAGTACAGACTATACAGTCTCCTATGCCAAAGGGCAGAAAAAAGTCGGCAGTTATACCGTTACGATCGCCTTTCAGGGAAATTACTGCGGAACGGTACAAAAAACGTTTACCATCAGCCCCAAGACCACCCGCATCGCCAAATTAACACCTGGCTCAAAAAAGATAACGGTCAGATGGAAAAAGCAGACGGTACAGACATCCGGTTATCAGATACAGTACGCAACTTCTGCCAGATTTAAATATGCAAAAAAAGTTACTATTTCGAACAACAAAACAACACAGAAAGCCATCAAAAAACTAAAGTCAAAGAAAAAATATTATATCAGGATCCGTACCTATAAAACAGTTAAGGTAAACGGGAAAACGCAAAAAATCTACTCCTCCTGGAGTAAGACAAAAACTGTAAAAACAAGATAATGTTTACTTTACAGGCTGAAATTATGAAAGAGTTGGCACACAAAATATATGTGCCAGCTCTTCTCTACTCTTTATTCCCCGTAATAAAGTAATCACAATATGCACCGCCTGAAGCCAGCGTCTGCTCTCTGTGTAAGACACCGCTCTGGAGTGTGATCATCACTTCATCCAGTTCACAGAATAGCGGCATCAGTTCGGAGACGCCCAGCTTTTTGGCATAAGTGCAGATCGGGCAACGGGTAATGCGGTAATAGCAGGCGCCTTCATACGGCTGTCCGACAAAATCCACTTTGAAAGAGGTCGGATACTGCTTTTCCTTTTCCGGCGTATACCATTTGGCATACTTGACAATGCTCTTTTTGTTCTCCGCTTTGCCCTTGTCCGTATTTAAGTCGGTTCTTGCAAAATACCATTTAATATGATAGAGCGAACGGCGCATCATTTCCTGTACGAACTCCGGCGGGATTTTCTTCTCACTGGCCACATAGGGTGCTACAAACGTGAGTGCAAATAACTCATTATATGCCATTGGATTGTCATCTCCAATGTCATCTGCCTGATCCACCAGCTCACGATAGATCTTTTTGCTCTTTTTCATGATCTCCGTGGCATAAGCTTTGCCATACTTCTCTGTCAGAGCCTTTTTCATAGGACTCTTGAACATCCAAAAATAAAACCCATTATATTTCATCTTACTGATCCTCCCGTGCATGATTTATAGAATCGAAAAATGCAGTCCATCCGCCAAAATGGTAAGTCATAAGTGCTTCCATATATTTCTCGGCAATTTTCCGGTCAGAACATTCGATCACGATTCTGCGATAACTGTCAAACTGTGCAGAAATCAAAAGCCCCAGCAGCTTTTCGTCTATGCCTGTGAATCCCGCTCTGTGAAAAAACGCAATACTCTCTTTGATCTTGTTCTGAACGATTCCATCAAAGTAATGCTCCAGGCTGCTCCCTGCGCTACAGCAGAAAAGCAGAATTGCCGCCTCATAATGATCGAATATCAGATGAAGGATTGCCTCTGATTCATGCTGCATCGATGCCTTTAGCCCAGTCAGGAAATCTGCACCAACACCCGCATCATAATCTGCCCTGATATTTTGAAACAAAACTGCAATTTCATCAAAAAACGGCTTTAGCAGACAGGCAAACAATTCGTCCTTGGATTTGTAACGCGTCTGTATCGCACCTACTGTGACGCCTGCTTTCTCTGCAATTTTTCTAAGTGATGCACCCGTATAGCCTTTCTCTGAAAACTCCTCCAGTGCTGCAGCCGTAATCTTGTCATCTAAAGAATGGTTTCTAAGAGCCATATGCCCGCCTCACTTTCTTTAATTACACTGTAATCGATTACGATGTAATTATAAAAAAACGACTCTCTTTTGTCAAGCAGGCAAAAGAAAGTCGTTTTTATTTTATTCTATATGTGGTTATATATTTTCAGATCTTCATCCTTGAACACATTAAAGATTACTTTTTGATCCTGTTGTCTTTATCCAGATATTGCTTTACCGTATCCGTAGCAATTTCAGCCGCTCTCCGCTGCCAGCTTCAGACATTCCCGATAACAGCTGGCAAGTAATTCTTCCTCTTTTTCTGTCACAGACCATTGTATGATCGGTTCGACCGTATGCAGAATATATTTTGCCGGAAGATTATACCCAGGAGTGATCTTTGCCTGTCCTGTTTCCTCTTCATGCCCCTGCCCGGTCATGATCTCACTCATCTTCAGGCGAAGCTCCACGCCCGCATAGGTATGGATATAATTATCAATACAGGCATTTACGATTCATCACATCTCAGTGTCGTGATATCTCCCTGCCAGATATAGATCCTTGGATCAGAGCTTACAGGCTTTAAATCAGCAACATCCGTAATGCCGCGTTCTCTGTTTCTTTCCTTAAGATAATCGTCCTGGATCTTCAAAAACTCTGCACTGACCGGTCTTGGCGGTCTGACATTCATAAGGGAACGGAGCATTGTTTCCTGTTCCTGCTTTTCTGCATGAATCCTCTGTTTTCCGTATCGTATTTCTTCCTGCAACAGATATTGGATCAGATATTCTCTTCTTTCCTTCTGTGTCATGCTGTATTCCTCTTAACCATAACGATCGCGCCGGCTCCTGCACGTTTTTATCTCGTCCTCTTGATGCTGTAATCGCTGTCATACATCTCTTTCAGTTTTTCAACCGTGTTATAAACGCCATCCATACAAAATTCCTTCGACCACGTCATATAGTATGCCCACGGTGTATGGCTCTGCTCCAGCTTTTTGACATCCGGGTTATAACCAACCTCTGTCAGAGCTGCCACTTTGTTTTTCGACGTATTGGCGATCAGCTCCTCATACTGCTTCTGATAATCTGTCGCTTCATATTCCGGCAGATAAATATCCCACGATACCACATCTACATAAGCATCGCCCGGATAGCCTTCCTTTGTCGGACAGCTCCAAACCCAGAGCAGGTTGTCCAGATGCTTCTGGTTTACATAATAATCAAACATCAGCTTGTAAAGCTCTGCTGCCACTTTACCGCCCTTTCTGCCCCACCAGAACCAGGTCCCTTCTACTTCATGGAACGGACGCCACAGGACAGGGATATTTTCCTGTTGGAAACGGGCAAGCTGCTCCGCGATCACATCCAGATCCTGATAAAAGGCTTTCCGCTCCTTCGTACCCTCTATAAGCACCTGCTCCGGATCAAAGTCTGTGTGCTCACTGTAAAAGCTCTTATCTCTTCCGCCAACCGGTGAAAACCAGTGAAAGCAGATGGAAACAATGCCATCTGTCTCCTTTGCCCATCTGAGGGCAGTATCCATTGTGCCCTGGTTTTCTTTTACTTCCGTCAGACACGCCTCGGATGCATCCGCATAGTTGATGTTCGGGGAATAGCCCAAAAGTTCAAAGCCCTGCAGCTTCGGATATGCTCCCGTTTTTTCATGGATGTAAGTAATCTCTTCCATTGGATTTGTCTGCGTATGCTGTCCGGTAATGATCTTTTTGCCGGCTGTTTCATATAAATATGTCAGTAATTCTTTTGCCTCTTTTGTAGCGTTTTCATTCACAGGTTTCATTTCTCAGTTCTCCTTTTGTAATCTCTGTTTTTCCGTTTGTTTTTTCTGTCAGCATTTTGACCGCTGCATCCTCTTCCCCCGCCGGAACCAGCACATGGAACAGTACCTTTGCCCCATATTCCGTATCCGCTATGCGAAACCCTGCCTGGGAGAGCAGATACTGGATTTTCCCGACATCCGTGTATTCCGCCGTCAGCAGCAGTTCCTGCATCAGAAGCTGCTGTCTGATCTCGGCATGTAAAAGTGCTTCCGAAACAGCGCCCTGATAAGCACGTACCAGTCCGCCCGTTCCCAGTAAGACACCACCGAAATACCTCGTTACAACAGCCGCCACATTATGCACATCCTGCCCTGTCAGCACGGAAAGCATCGGTCTGCCCGCCGTCCCACTCGGTTCGCCGTCATCGGAGGAATGCATGATCTCATTATTTTCCCCGATCACATAAGCACTGCAGTTATGCCTTGCATCCCAGTATTTTTTCTTACAGGCAGCAATGAACTGCTCTGCTTCTTCCTGCGACTGTATGGGACATAACGTCGCGATGAATCTTGATTTCTTTTCTGTAATCTCGCCCTGCGCCTGCTGCAGTATGATCTTCATATACGGATCCTGCTCCTTTATTTGTCTGGTATTCTATATAGTCTATATTTAATGGGTTTGCATGTTTCATGGTGGACCGTTGAAAAACGCCGGTACTTAGGGTGTGTATTTTACGCCCTTACGTACCGCTACGTTTTTTATCGAGCGAGAGCGCGTCCGGCATGGAATATGCAAATCCCATTATATTACATATAATTCTACAACTAAAGCATACCACAGATTCCGTATAAAAGTGTACCATTTTGTGAACAATCCTATATATGGAAGATTTTCCTTTCTTTTAATGGCTGTTTTTGGTATAATCAGTGGGAATAAGGAGGCTTTATTCATGAATTATGGTAAAAAAAGCATCCGCAAAAAACAGCGGCAGCTTAATTCTAAATCAACGAAATTCGGCAAAATGTTCTTACTGGCATTTTTGAAAGCACTGCTCATCTGTATGATCAGTGTATGCATCATCGGTGTCTGTCTGGGTATCGGTATGTTTAAAGGGATTCTGGCATCCGCTCCCGATATTTCCAGTCTGGATGTCACACCGAGCGGCTATGCGACTGTTGTTTACGACAACAGCGGCAAGCAGATCGCAAAACTTGTCGGTACCAACTCCAACCGGAGTTATGTCAAAATGGACCAGATCCCGGAAAATATGGCAAATGCTTTTATTGCAGTCGAAGATTCGCGTTTCTACCAGCATAACGGTATCGATATCAAAGGTATTATCAGAGCCGGTGTGACTGCGATCAAGACAAGGCATCTCGGACAGGGCGCCAGCACGATCACCCAGCAGCTTCTGAAAAATAATGTTTTTGAAGGCTGGGTAACAGAAAATTCCGATCTTGTCCGTATCAAACGTAAGATCCAGGAACAGTATCTGGCACTGGAGCTGGAAAAAAGGATGAGCAAACGGGATATTCTCGAGCTTTATATGAACTCTATCAACTTGGGACAGAATACACTGGGTGTACAGGCAGCTTCCATGCGTTACTTCAATAAACCTGTATCCGAGCTGAACCTGTCCGAATGTGCGGTCATCGCCGGTATCACGCAGAACCCGTCCAAATACAATCCGATCACACATCCGGATTACAATGCAGAGAGACGTACAAAGGTTCTGAATGATATGCTCGATCAGGGGCTTATCGATCAGAGCGAATACGATGAAGCCATGGCAGATGATGTCTACTCCCGTATCAAACAGGTAAATGAAACAACAGAAAGTGAATCAATCAACTCCTACTTTGTAGATGCCCTGATCGATCAGGTTACTTCTGTTCTGATGGAAGAAAAGGGTTATAATGAGACACAGGCGTACAATCTGGTCTATTCCGGCGGTCTGCAGATCCAGACAACACAGGATCCTTCCATCCAGAAGATCTGTGATGAAATTTATAATAATGAAGAAAACTATCCTGAAAATACAAAATGGCTGCTTGACTACCAGCTGACTGTCCTGACGGCAGGCGGTGAATATGTCAATTATTCAACTGAAATGTTCAAACAGTATTTCAAAACCCAGCGTTCTTCCTATAACCTGCTGTATTCTTCCCAGGATGCTGCTTATACAGACATCGCAGAATATCAGCAGAGCGTTTTAAGTCCCGGTGATGAGGTCTATTCCGAAAATGTATCTCTCACACCGCAGCCACAGGTTTCCATTACTGTGGAAGACCAGTCCACAGGTTACATTGTTGCCATGGTCGGCGGGCGCGGTACCAAATCAGCCAGCCGTACTTTGAACAGGGCAACGGATACGACCAGACAGCCCGGATCTACCTTCAAGATCCTGTCTACTTATGCACCTGCTCTTGACAGTGCCGGTATGACTCTTGCCACTGTCCAGAACGATGCCCCATATAATTACGCAAACGGAAGACCTGTCAGCAACTGGTATTCCAGCGGCTATAAAGGAATTTGTACACTCCGCTACGGTATCGAGCAGTCCCTGAATATCGTAGCCGTAAAGACGCTGACACAGATCACACCACAGCTTGGTTTCGATTATCTGCAGAACTTCGGCTTTACTACCCTGGTAGAACGCCGTGAGGTTGAAACAAGCAGCGGTACACAGGTATTCTCCGATATCACGCAGTCTCTTGCACTGGGCGGTATCACGGATGGAGTTACCAACCTGGAACTGAACGCGGGCTATGCAACAATCGCTAACAACGGTACTTATATCAAACCAACTTTATTTACAAAGATTCTGGATCATGATGGCAATGTAATGATAGATAACACAACACCGGAATCCCATCAGGTTATCAAAGATACCACTGCTTTCCTGCTGACAGATGCCATGGTCGATGTTGTCACAAAAGGTACCGGTGGTTCTGTTAACTTCGGTGGTGATGTCGCGATCGCCGGTAAAACCGGTACAACTTCCGATTATAAGGATGTCTGGTTTGCAGGCTATTCTCCATACTATACCGCTACGACATGGACCGGATATGACAATAACGTATCCATGGAAACAAGTGCCGAAAAGAACTTATCCAAGACTATGTGGAAGGCTGTTATGTCACGGATCCATGAAGGATTACCGGCTGCTTCTTTTACAAAGCCCAGCGGTATCGTGACTGCAACCGTCTGCTCCAAGTCAGGTAAACTGCCGATCGCAGGCGTATGTGATGCTTACTTAAATACCGAATACTTTGCAGAAGGCACTGTACCGACCGAAACATGTGATGTACACTTCTCCGGAATGGTATGCGCAGCAACCGGCCTTGCCGCTACAACGACCTGTCCTTATCAGGTACCAGGTGTCATTGAGATCGCACCATCCGATGATGGTTCACCGGGTGCAACAAAATATTGTCCGCATACACCGGAATACTTCACAAATCCTGACAATGCTGCTTCTATCCAGGCTGCACAGCAGGCAATCGCGCAGCAGCAGGCGGCAGCAGTACAGGCAGCCCAGCAGCAGGCGCAACAGCAGGCTCAGCAGGCACAGCAGCAGATCGATGCACAGGCAGATGCAGAAGAAGCAGGTGGCGGTGAAGCCCCTGATGATGATGAATAGAATGCATCAGATCATGCCACTGCATATCAGCCGGATATCACAATATAGAAACAGAAAGAAAACCATGGACTTAAATTCATCAGTCCATGGTTTTTTATCGTCTACATCTGCTTATTATAACTTCCCTTCATTTGTATAACCATCTGTCTTCTACTCTCTGTCCAGCTTATAGAACCTGCAGTGCAGCTGCGCCTCGTCCACATCTTCCAATTCCTTTGGCAGCGCGATATGCAGCCTCTCTATTGCCTTCTCACAGGTGAAATACGGGCTTGTGCAAAGCGGTATCAATACACTGTCCGCCATTGTGTAGTTGAAATGTGCACTGCCCTCCGCGGCGATTTCCGTCTCGAAAGAAAGCTCTGCCTGTCCTGCGGTCTGTCCTGCAGTCTCGCCGCTTGCCGTATCCATGTCCATATCCGGCAGGTCAATGGAGACATCACAGTCGATCTGTAAAAGATCAATCTCCATTCCTGTGATCGCCTTGTCAAATACAAGATCAAATCCTTCCTCTGTCCGCTCGATCCGGTAAGGGATCTGCAGCTCCTGTCCTTTCTCTTCTACGCCCGCCCAGACTGCCGGCAGCATCTGCAGGCTTGTTTTATGCAGCAGCTGTGCATATGCTTCGTAATCTACTTGTGCAGCCTCTGTATGGCTTTCCGTGCGTAGCAGATAGATCACGTTCTCATATTTATACGGTACATAATCCTGCTCCAACAGATAATCGTATAACAGAATACTTCTGTCACTGAAAGTTGCCTCGTCAAACTGGATATACGGGGCAAGCAGGATCAGATCCGGCAGATTTCCGGAAAGCTGTGTGATCGCTTTTTCCTGCATGGTACGGTTGCTGATATTATAAACAGATGTAAACGGGAAAAAGCACTCCCTGTCAAATAAAACCGCATTGGCAACTGCATTGGTGGCGTCCAGCCACGTCTTTCCCTCTTTCACTTCTGCCTGTAATACCGTACCGATATTTTGCAGGCTCTGCAGTGTATTCCCCTGTATAAATCCCGTTCCCATATCAGGTATTCCCGCATCCGTCACATAAACGACCGGATCCTCGATCTCTTTTCCGCCGATCGTCGTATCCACCGATACTGGAATCTCCTTGATCAGGCAGAGGCTGTCCGCTGTTACAAGCGGTGCATCCTGGCTCAGCCAGAGCATCAGAGAACCAAGAGCCAGTATCATAAGCCACTTTTTATGCTCATATAGAAGTACCGCCGCTGTCAGGATCCCGAAAAAAATTGTCAATACCAAAGCTCTGCCGCCTTCATCAAAACGGACAAAAGCATAATTTGCCAGCACCAGATAACAGATCAGTAATGTCATGAACTGCCCTGCTGCTCTTTTCTCCCTTTTCAGCGCAAAGTACAGACAAAGAAGAAGCGGCAGCAAAAAGCCGAAAGTGCCTGCAAAAAACGTTCCCTGCTCTCCCGTCAGTCCCGGCAGAAGATACTCTGCTGCATCCGACACCTTTTCAAACATTGCCATGCCATTGACATACAGAGTCGTTCCGGTATTGTCTTTTAAATAGATCACGATCTGTAAAAACAACGGAATAAAAGCAATACCAAATGCGATCAGCAGAAGCCAGCGCACAAGTGCACCCGGCCTGTGCAGGATTTCTTTACAGTTTTCTCCCAGCTTTGGAATGCTTCTGCACAAAACAAGCGGCAGAAACGCCAGTGCTGCCGTTCCACCGATCGACGCATTCCATGCGATCGCAAAAATGGAAAGCAGAACCCATGCATACAGATAATCAAGCTTCCGGAGCTTCTTACTGAATAAAACAAAGAACAGGATAAATAAAAACAGATACCGCATTCCCGCTGTTTTGACCAGAAACGGCATAAACAGCCAGACAAGCAATATACCTGCCCTATGCTCCATAAAATAACAGATCACCAGTGCCAGCAGAAATGCCATGGCAAGATCGCCGGCTATTTTTGCCGCATTCAGAGAAAGATACGAGCCATCAAAAAACAGATAATCGATCAGCCCGTAATAATAATCGCAAAGTCCATGGATCGGGATCAGATCCAGATAAGGCAGCCTGTGATAGGACATAAGCTGCTGCATCGGCAGTGTGATCTCTCCATTATGGAAATAATCCATGCTGAGCAGTCCTTCCGGCTGTGTAAATACACGCAGCATGGCAAGCATCACAAAGGTTGTCGGATAGATCCGGTTTCCCTTTCTGCTGCTAAAATACGCCCAGATCAGAAGCACCAGTGTCAGCAGGATGCAGAAGTATTTCCATCTGCCGGAATAAAACAGCTCCATGATCCCTCCCGTCACCTCATAGCGATAACGGAAATGTACAAAAGAAAGACATCCCAGCGGCAGCAGGATCTGCAGATATTTTTCAGGATTTATTCTTGCAAACAGCCTGCCAAGCTGTGGCATCCCACAAAGCAGCAGGAAAAAAACTGCTGCAGCCACTAATAAAACAAGGCTTCCTATCTGCCAGAGCTGCGCGATCTTCGTCTTCCAGCCTGCTGCCAGAAAAAGTACGGTCAATGCCCCATATATAAGCGCTGCCTGCTTTATGCAGCCTGCGTAATCCGCTTTTGTATGCAGACAGATCAGATATCCAAAAAGCAGCACCACATAAAGCGCTGCATACTGCCACATATGCTTCTGCTGCGTCAGTACCATAAGAAGTACAGCCGCATAGCCGGTCATAAAACCGTAAACTGCCTTTTCCCTGTCTGTTTTCTCTTTTCTGTCTGTATTCTGTTTTGCCGGTTTTACTTTTAACAGGATCCATGCAAACAGAATAAATAAAAGCGGCAGTCCGATGATCGCTCCCTGGATCAGCCACAGATCCGCCTGTTTGTTATAACCGGACCATGTTGTCAGCCCACAGATCAGATCCTTATATACCGGAAGCTGCCCGTACCAGTCTTTTACAGACAGACTGAAAATGGAAAACAGGGTCAAAACAGCTCCAAGAGCTGCTTCGATCCCTGTCCATACATCTAAACTTTTAAACTGCGCAAAAAACTTTTTCATTTTGATCATAAGAACATGCAATGTGCCAGTGCCTGTCGCAGTTCCTCCTCCTTAATCGGTTTTGAGATAACTTCGGAAAAGCCGCAGTCATAAAAGATCTGCTTGGACTCCTCCGTGATATTGGATGTCATGACTAAAAGCGGCAGAAGTTCAAAATATGGATCACCCAGCTGTCTGATCTCCTTTGCTGTCTGGATACCCCCCTTAACCGGCATCATATGATCGAGAATCACAAAATCATATTTTCTTGTGCGAAGCTCTTCGATCGCCTCTTCACCGCTTTCCACGGTCTTTGCCTGCATACCGTATGATTTCAGCAGGGATGCGACCAGCTTACAGTTTGCCGGACTGTCATCTACCACAAGTGCTTTCACCTGCTTTGCATAATACAGATTCTGTGCCTTTCTGCGGGAATCCGTGATCAGCTCTTTCTGTTCCTCTCTATGTTTCTCCTTGATCTCGCCGATCGTTTTCTCATCTTCGACCATCTGCAGAAGCGAGATCACAAATCTGGTCTGCCGGACCTCTCCGCCCACGGTTTTATCCAGAAAGATACCGTTCAGCTTCTGGATCATATTTTTGGCAAGTGCAAATCCCGGTGCGTTTCCGTAACGCAGATCTTCTGTCAGATCCTCACTGCAGTCGATCCTGCACACCAGTGTGATATTCTGTCCCTTTCTCGGCAAAATGCCCTTTTCATATGTGACGGTCATTGTGACGGTTCCCTGCTCCGTAAACTGCAGCAGATCACTTAAAATATTGATCATGGCAAGACGGATCTTTTCAGTATCTCCCGTGAGTACACTGGGCAGATCATAATCCACATGCAATAAAAAGACTTTATCCTTTCCACGGATCATGCTCTGCATTTTCTGGTTTATTTCCAGAAACAGGCCTTTTGTATTATACGGCGCCGTCTGCTCAGTCTCCGCAGCCGGGGCTGCAGCGGCTGTCACATAACTGCCATCCTCTCTTTTTTCCAGTAAAAAACCGGACAGGATCATATCGCGCTCTTTCGTACAGAGCAGATACATCAGAAGCATTAAGATCAGATACTCCAGCACGGTCGCAAGCATTTCTTCATAGCTTGTCTGGTATGTGTAGCGCAGTGTATGTAGCCTGCTGTCCGTCTGATAAAATTTGTACAAAAATACAAAAAGCATGGCAAAGAAACAATTTCTTGCCGTGTGTATGAAGACCGCTTTATCCGCATACAGAAGGCTGACAAGCGGTACGATCACATAAAGAAGCTTCAGACTGATCACATCGTTACAGGCAACCAGACAGACCAGCCCTTCCATGACCGTCAGGCAGACGCAGCGGTTGATCGTTTCATTATAAGAATACCGGCAGACGATCACCGGAATGACCGATGCCACCAGGATCAAAAGGCATACCTTGACAAGCGTGCTCTTTTCCAGAACAAGCACATCAACCTGCCATGCAATAACCGCCGCCGGGATCAGCATCAGGAATGCTGCGATCAGCTTCCCGAGAATCCCATTGATCCTGCGGTTATTATCTTTTATAAAATCCCTCAGATAAAGATGTTGATTCATGTAGTATCCTTCTCCTTATAACCCTCTCATCCATACTTTACTTATTCAGAATTTTACCATATTTTACGCTGAGAATCCAGTTTTTGTTTGACAAAGAATCTTTTCTTTGATACAATATCGTTCGGTAATAAAAAAGCTGCTGTGGCTCAGAGGTAGAGCACTTCCTTGGTAAGGAAGGGGTCACGGGTTCAATTCCCGTCAGCAGCTCTTTTTTATTGCATGCATTTATTGTATGCTCTGAATTTCCGAAAAAAGGAGCGTCATGTACTGACATGACGCTCCCTTTATTCTTTCGGATTTATTTATCTTTGATGTTATTTTCGTAGATCTCGATCTCGATACGATAAGCATCTCTTTCCAGCTTCAGCTGTTTGATCGCTTCTTCATTTTCCTGGATCTTCGCATGTGTTTCCTCTAAATGCTTCTTGATCACATCACTGCCACTGCTCAGCAGATGTTCTGCCAGACACTGTCCGTACAGATCACACTTGATCGTATACTCAGCATTTAAATTCTCCAGTTCTTTGATCTGCTGTTCAAGGTTCTGGAAATTAACCTTTAATTCCTTGTAGATCTTCTCTCTCATCTTGGTATTTGGATCATTTCTCTCCATCTGAAACTCCCTCTCATTCTTTTCTACTATGTAACAGCTTTGCTGCCGTTTTTATTCCTCTTTATCATATATCAATATGCCAAATGCAGTCAAATCTATTTCCCGTTTTCCCCATTTTTCATGCAGATACGGTCGATTTTCCGACATATTCGGTCATCTGTTATACGATCACCTTCCGCAGCTTTGATTTCAACCTGCTCAGTGCATTATCTGTTGACTTTTCGTCTCTTCCGAGTACCTTTGCGATCTCCGTATATCCCATACCGGTCAGGTACAGATCCAGCACCTGCTTTTCAAAACTGCTGAGCTGGGACTGTATCATCTGTTCAATATATTCCACATTTTCCCGGTCTATGAGCAGTTTTTCCGGATCGCTCAGCTGCCCTGACTGCAGCATGCTTTCCAGAGACACATTTCCCTTCTGTTCATCCGTATGCGCTGCCTCTCCCGACAATGAAACATAGGTATTGAGGGGCATATGCTTTTTCCGTCCGGATGCCTGTACAGCCGTATACATCTGTCTGGAAATACAGAGTGTGGCAAATGTTGAAAAGCTGGCATCCCTGCCAAAATCGTAATCCCTGACAGCCTTAAACAGACCGATCATTCCTTCCTGGATCAGATCTTCCGTATCACCGCCCAGAATATACATGGATTTTGCCTTATCCCTGACAAGATTTTTATATTTATCCATCAGGTAATCCATGACCTCCTGCTCACCTTCCCGCAGCCGTATGATCAGTTCTTCATCTGAACAATCCTTCCATCTGTCCTGCATCCGCTACCTCATCTTCTTTTATTTCTTTGCCTGCATTCTCTGTCTGACAACTTCGTATGCAAGTACACCTGCAGCCACAGATGCGTTCAGGGAATCAATATCTCCCTGCATGGGGATCCGTGCTGTCAGATCACATTTGGACTTCACAAGGCGTCCCACTCCTTCCCCTTCATTCCCGATCACCAGTCCGATCGGTCCTGTCAGATTCTGTCTGTACATGATCTCACCGTCCATATCCGCACATACAAACCAGAGCCCTTCTTTTTTCAGTTCCTCGATTGTCTGGGAAAGGTTTGTGACCTTTGCGACCGGTGTGTAATTCAGCGCACCTGCTGATGCTTTTGCAACGGTTGCGGTCAGACCTGCTGCTCTGTTCTTCGGAATGATCACACCATGCGCACCTGCCAGATTGGCCGTTCTGATGATCGCACCGAGATTATGCGGATCCTCAATATTATCCAGAATAAAAATAAACGGATCTTCACCCTTTTCCTTTGCTTTGTCCAGGATATCGGAAACTTCCGCATATTCATAAGCAGCAGCATAGGCAATGACACCCTGATGCTTTCCTGTCTCGGACATCTGGTCAAGGCGTTCCTTTGTTACATACTTGATCATCACATCTTTTTTCTTTGCTTCCCTGCGGATGGTCACCATCGGCCCATCCTGACAGCCGTCCAAAATAAACACCTTATCGATCGGCTTACCACTGCGAAATGCTTCTATGACTGCATTTCTGCCTTCTATCGTAAATTCTTCGTATCGCATTTTTTCCTCATTTCTGCCCGTTTTCCCGGTCACTTGATCT
>DJNY01000126.1:0-3759 GCA_002441865.1 Lachnospiraceae bacterium UBA6452
TTAAATCAATCTGCGTCTTATGATAAATGCCACCAGAGTATTGATTTGTCTTCTCATCCTGTAAAATATCCAGCAAGGTCGTTGGTTTCTCTTTCTTCTTGTTAGAACGCTCCGGCTTTTGGGCATTTTCTGGAATATTCCATGTCTTTCCGGTAAGAAATGCTCCCGGTACACGCCCATGGGCACAATAATTTCTTACACTACGTTCAGATATATCCCATTTTTTCGCCGTTTCAGCAACTGAAAGGTATCGCATCTGTCGTCCTCCTTTCATACGATAAAAAGCATATTCTGCGAGCTTTTCATTGTCATAATTTCAAAATTCACACTTACTATGATTAGTATACTACATTATCGGCAATAAATCCATGTTTTTACACTTATTTCCATGCTGTTTTTTGCCGGCTCAGGAAACTTTAATTAAAAAAACAGGATGCCACTTCCTTACAATATTTACAAAAAGGCGAAGTGCTTATCGTAACACTTCGCCGAAAACCCAACCGGTTTGAGCATAAAATGCTTGGTTAGGTCTGCCTTATTTTTGTTTTGTTTTTATTTCTCAAAATCAATATTTTTATTTTGGGAACATTATTTTGAAAACCCTTTTTCCAGTAGTATTGGTTTTATCTGACATGTAAAACACAATTTAATTATGTTTTAGAAAGCATATCTTTTCTTTACATAGATGCTTCCGTACTATTCTCCAACATAGCCTGCATATATCCCATAAGTCGGTTCTGCTGTGCCACATCTAGTTTCTGATATGTCTCAATTAATGTACCCAGCTCTGTTTTGCGATCTACTACATATGTCTGACTTTCATTACTTCTCTTTCCAACATGCTCTGCTCCTGATAAAAGCTCATATGGTGATACACCCAATGTTTCACTTATAATCAGAATTTTATCAGATACCGGATTTGTCTTTTTTCTCTTCCAATCACTGATCGTGCTCTCTGCAATACCTGTTTTCTCCGCAAACTCCTTTTGAGACATGTCTCGTTCTTTTAATAATTCAAATATTCTATCACTTATTGTCTTCATATACTTACCCTATGCATTCCTATCATTATAAACAGCCAATGCACTAATGATACAATCACTACAAAACAATTGCTATTTTCAGATTCGTGTGTTATATTCATATAGAAAGGGAAAGCTAGAGAAGCGGCTTACCCTCAATATTGGTTTTTAACCTTTTACAAGGTCAGCCGTCATTATTGTGAGTAATGGCGGCTATTTTCTTTTCTCCTGGAAGATCATGTAACACAATCCAACAAGAGTGCAAATGAATATTCCAATCTGAATCAATTCAGCATATGTAACATACATTGGCATCTCCCTCCTTTCTTTCGTCTAGAGGGTTAGCCCCTCCTTATAGGAGGGCAAGCCGCCTGGCTCTCTAGTTTTCCTTTTGTATTATATCATCACTAAAATCTTTTATCAATTCTTTTTGTTCGTTATAAAGCATTTATTCGTATTTACGTAATAATACTTTATAATTAATAATTGAACATTTCACATTAAAATCAATATTTTCAAGAGTTTCCAGGATTAATATTTGCTTATAACAGGCTTGATATCTCCATATACCTCGAGATAATTTGAATACTTATTACGCAAAGCATTATGTACATCACACATAAACTTTTCGTTACCATATAGTGAAGTTACAACCTTTGCTACTTCATTTATAACCCTCGCTTCATAGTTTTTTCTGCTTAATGCCTGTTGTACCTGTTGATTCAACTCTGTTTTCTTGTCCGGATTTACCTTAGCTACTGTTGTTTTCTTTTCTGTATTTTGTTTCACTTCATTTTTCTGTGTAACCTTTTTCACCGCAATAGTGCTTCTTCTTGAAACAGATATGCCTTTTTCATATTCTTGCAGAAACCTGTTCACATTATCATAGCCCTTATCTGAAGATATAATCACATATTCCACTTTTTTATTGGAGTTTTTTCCAACTAAATAACCTAAGTATGCAATTAAATGTTTATCTAAAGACTGGTCTCCGGCAGAAACCTTTTTTGTCTCCAAAGACGCTTTACCATAATTTTCAAATATATCAAGTGTTACTTTTTTCGAATTATCCGTATAAAATATATGAATATGATCTGTACCAGATAAATTTTCACATCCCCTAAGGCTATTTCCCCCACCATTTTCATAATCTACCAAATAATGCGTTTCCAAAATAATCACCCTCTCCTAAAACAATTATTTAAAATGATACTACCATATACACTTGTTTTTTTCCACAAAGAACTTCCCGCCTAAGCCAGACATAAAAGATCAACACATTCCCTCACGAAATCCTCCCATTCTCCATTTCATATACCACATCTGCCACGTTCATCGTGGATGCTCTGTGGGATACCAGCACAACGGTTTTCTTCCGGGCGGATTCTTTTAATGATTTCAGGATGATGCCCTCATTCAGGGAATCCAGATTTGAGGTTGGCTCGTCCATCAGGATCATTGGTGCATCATGCAGAAATGCCCTGGCGATCCCGATTCTCTGCTTTTCGCCGCCGGACAGGGTATCACCCAGTTCGCCGACCTCCGTATCATATCCCTTTGGAAGCGTCATAATGAAATCATGGATAGAGGCTTTCTTTGCCGCTTCCATAATTTCTTCCCGGGAAGCTCCCGGTTTTGCAAGGGCAATATTGTTTGCGATCGAATCATGGAATAAATGTGTTTCCTGCGTAACATAGCTTTCCATATCCCGCAAATGTCTGGTTGGTATTTCTCTGACATCTGCGCCGTCCACAGCTACACTTCCGCCCTGTACATCCCAGAACCGCATCAACAGTTTCAAAAGAGTAGACTTTCCGGAGCCGCTTGCCCCATGGATGCCTGTGATTTTGCCAGGCTGCAGTTTTAATGAATAATGATCTAAAATAGTCTCATTTTCATAGGCAAATGTTACGTTTTCCGCCTCTGCCCCGGCAAACGACCAGTCTGCGTTCTTTTCTTCTGCCGGTTCTGCATCGCCCGGAATTTCTTCTACAAGCGGTGTTTCTTCCAACAGGGTAAGCACACGCTCACCACTTGCCAGTGTCTGGTTCAGATTGTTCGACAGGCTGGAAAGTGCCACCACCGGTCCGAAAGAGCCCATCATGGCGATCGTGCAGGTTAATATGCCCTCGAATCCGACCGCTCCCTTTCCATATAAAGAAATCGTCAGTGCCAGCATGCCAAACGATGCCAGCAGGATCACCATATTGGTGAAGGAATGCTGCGCGCCTTCCATTTTACTTAATGACTCCTGCATTTGGGCGAGGTTGCGGGAACGCTCTGACATCTGTTCCTTCCGCTGCTCTCCCTGCCCGTACTGGATCGTTTCATCCAGACCGCGAAGAGAATCCAGTACAAAACTGTTCAGTTCCCCAAAATTGGTACGGAATTCCATTCCCATCTGACTGCCACGCTTGCCGTTCCACATTGGTATAACCACGCCCACGATCAGATAAGCTGCCAGTGCAAACAAGCCTGCTGCCCAGTGATAGTTTCCGATAAACAGTACCATGATCAGCGAAGTCAACGTTGCTATCGCGATTGGGGAAATGGTATGCGCATAAAATACTTCCAATAGCTCAATATCTGTCGTGATAATGGAGATCAGATTTCCCTTATCCCTTCCTTCCAGCTTGGCAGGGCAGAGCTTTCTGAGGGCTGCAAATACTTTGTGGCGAATGATCGCAAGCAGTTTAAATGCGATAAAATGATTGCAGTACTGCTCCGCATAATGCAG
>DJNY01000126.1:3867-16251 GCA_002441865.1 Lachnospiraceae bacterium UBA6452
GTTTAACGGCTCCTGTCAAAATGCCATGGATAATGACCTGTCCGGCAAGAATCGTCAGAAAGATTGCACATAAGTAACCCAGCGTGCCAAGAAGGATCGCTGCCAGCATAATGTGGAGCAGCGGTTTTACTAAACCGATCAGGCTTCCCATGATCTGAAGGGCACTTCTGCGTTTTGTAATCTTTTTTTCTTCTTTCATTGTGCATTGCCCTCCTTTCCATAGTTCTCCAACGCCATCTGGCTGTCATATAAATGTCTGTACGCCCCATTTTGCTGCATCAGACTCTCATGCTTTCCGCTTTCCGTGATCTCTCCGCCTTTCAGGAAATAGATCTGATCAGACTTCACCACATTGGCAAGTCTGTGTGAGATCAGAAGCACGGTCTTTGTCTTTGCGATCTCATGGATCACCTGCATGATCAGTTCTTCGCTTTCTACATCAATATTCGAAGTTGCCTCGTCAAAAATATAGACTTCCGCATCCTTGAGTAATGCCCTCGCGATCACCAGTCTTTGGCACTGACCGCCGGAAAGGTTGCTTGCTCTTTCCTGCAGTCTGGTCTGTAATCCATCCTGTGTCTGCAAAAATCCCAGCAGGTTGACCTTTTCCAGAACAGCTTCCATCTCTGCCTTTGTTGCATCCGGTTTTGCCATCTTCAGATTTTCTTCTACAGTTCCTTTGAAAACATAGCTGTTATGCCTTACCAGTACGACATGCTTCATCAGATCCGCTTCATTCACTTCTGCAAGCGGGCATCCGCCGATCGTAATCTCACCGGTAAAGCCATGATTTTTTGCTGACAAAATTCCTGCGATCGTACTCTTGCCACAGCCCGATTCTCCGACCAGTGATACAAAGCTTCCCGCTGGCAGTTCTAGATCGATCCCTTTTAAGATTTCTCTGTCCTTCTCATAAGAAAAATGCACTTGCTTCAAAGATATATCCAGTGCGCCATCCGGTAATATTTTCTCCCCGGTCTGTGGTTCCGGCAGATCTAAGATCTTAAAAATCTTATCACTTGCAGCCATTCCGTTCATTGCAATATGGAAGTAAGACCCCAGCAGGCGAAGCGGCAGGAAAAATTCACTGGCAAGCAGCACGATACATAAAGTTCCTGCCACACTGATATTGCCTTTCAGAAATTCCGATACAGCCACCGCCATTCCGACCGCAGCCCCACCATATGCCACAATATCCATCACACTGGTGGAATTCAGCTGCATCGTCAGAACCTTCATTGTGATCCTGCGGAAGTTCTGAGACTCTACGTCCATCTCATCTGCTTTCTGCCGGTCTGCCTGATAAATCTTCAATGTCGTCAGTCCCTGCAGATTTTCAAGGAAAGAATCTCCCAGCCCTGTATAAATGCTCCAATATTTATTTAACAGCTTCTTTGCAATCTTCTGTACCACAACAATAGAAATGGGAATCAGCGGTACACAGATCAGAAGAATGATACTTGCTTTCAGGCTGACCCTGCACAAAATAACAAACAGCGTCAGTGGTGCGATCAGGCTGTAAAACAGCTGCGGCAGATATTTTCCAAAGTATGTTTCAAGCTGCTCCACACCTTCCGTCGATACCTGTACGACCTCCGAAGAGGATACCTGTTCCCTGTAGGAAGTGCCAAGCCTCAACATTTTTTCGTATATCTTTTCACGCAGGATCCGTTTCACATCCACACATGCCAGATAGGATGCTCTTGTTCCCATCCGCTCACAGATAAACCGCATGGCCACAACCAGCAGTAAGATAACGATTGTCCGTTCCAGAACCGGTGCTGTCACAGTCCCGTATATTACCCGCTCCAGCAATGCTGCAATCGAAAAAACTGCCAACACCTGCGACAAAAGTGCTGCCCATTGCCACAATATCGTATATACAATGTACTTTTTTGCATGGGATAAAAGCCCCACCAGTCTGGTTTTGATCATAAGTAACTCCTATTTTTTGTTCTTTTCTTTCATGCTGCACTCCAGATGCCATATGGCAAGCAGTGGATGATACAGCAGCATTCTTGGTCCCGAAAACCGCATCACCTGCCTGCCATCCTTTCCCGGAATGATTTTTCCGGCAGTATAATTTTATCATTTCTTCTACGACATACTGTTCCTTCTGCCGTTTCTTTTCTATTTTGTCCATACGGTTCTCCATTGATTGGGTATTTATGGTTATTCTTTATATAAGATCAGGATAATCCTCAACCGAATGCGTATGTGTCCGGATCCCTGCGGAAATTGTCTGCGCGATTTGGGCAGCGGTTTCTTTCTTGCCGCCCTCTTCCCACTGGATAAACACATTTAAGAGTGCACCACCGTAAAAGAACAATTCATATTCCGGAATATGGTAAACCGGTTTGATCTTTTCGATCAGATAAGTATTCATCGCATCTATCACAATGGAATACAGCCCCGCATGCACGATTTTCAAAATGAAATCCGCGTATTGGTCAAAAAAACTGAGCGCATACATAATGCTGCTTCTGTCATGAAAATGTCCCAGCTTCCCTTTACTTCTCTCCACTTCCCAGACATATTCTTTTACAATTTCATGGAAATAGTCCTGAATGGCCTCCTCTTTTGTATCGTAATAATGATAAAACGTCATCCTGGAAACGCCTGCACGCTTTACAATATCTGAAATACGGATCTGCCCGTATTCCTTCTGATCCAGCAGCACAAACAAGGCTTCCCCGATACACATACGGGTAAACCTTGTGCGCGTATTATATTCTTTTGTAAACAGATCAGCCATGCATTATTCTTCCTTTAAAGTATTTTCTCCTGCACCTATTATATCCTTCTTTCTCATACATTTACAGCTGTAAATTTCCCATTTTCCGGAACCGTTCATACCGCATTTCTTTTACCTGTTCAGGCTTTATTCCCTCATACTTCTGCAAAAAGGAGCCTATTTCTTTGGAAAGCTCTGCCGTCAGTTCAGGCAGACCTTCAGGCAGTTTTTCTTCTTCCGAAAATACTTTTTCAATAACACCCAGCTTAAACAGATCCTCTGCGGTCAGTTTCATACATGCGGCCGCCTCTTTTGCTCTGTGGCTGTCTTTCCATAAAATACTGGCAAACCCTTCCGGTGAAAGAATGGAATACATTGCATTTTCCAGCATCCAGACCTCATTGGCTGTCGCAAGTGCAAGTGCTCCGCCGCTTCCTCCTTCTCCGATGATAATGGATAAAACCGGAACAGAAAGTGCTGACATATCCGAAATGGATGTGGCAATTGCCTCCCCCTGTCCCTGTTCTTCCGCTTCAATACCGCAGTAAGCACCCGGTGTATCCACAAGGCAGATCACCGGTCTTCTGAATTTTTCTGCCTGCGCCAGTAATCTTTTTACCTTACGGTAACCACCCGGCTGACACATACCGAAATTATGGGCAATCTGTTCTTTTGTATTTTTCCCTTTTTCCTGTGCGATGACCGTCACGGGCTTATTTTGAAACATGGCAATTCCCGCAATGACCGCCGGATCATCCGTTCCGTTCCTGTCCCCATGTAATTCATAAAAAAGAGGGAATAACTCTTTGATATAGTCCGAACTGATACTGCGTCCCTGCTCCCTTGCGAGCTGGACACGCTCCCAGGCAGATTTTGTATAAGCCGTTTTTTTTGCTTTACACGGCGTTTCTTTTTTCTGATCTGCCCGTTCTTCACCCGTCCGGATCTGTTCCCCCCGGCTGTCATTTGTGTTACCATATGCTAACTCGTTTCGTTTATCATGGAATCCGGGACTATTCTCCGGTACTGTTTCTTCTCCGGCATGATGCAGCAGCAAGAGGTCTGCAAGTACCTGCTTCATTTCTTCTCTTTTTACGATCCGGTCTACAAAACCATGTTCCTGCAGAAACTCTGCTCTCTGGAATCCTTTGGGCAGTTTCTGATGGATCGTCTGCTCGATCACACGCTGCCCGGCAAATCCGGCAAGTGCTCCGGGCTCAGCCAGTATGATATCCCCCAGCATCGCAAAACTTGCCATTACACCGCCTGTTGTCGGATCCGTCAGCACACTTATGTAGAGAAGTCCCGCCTCACTGTGCCTTTTTATGGCGGCACTTGTTTTTGCCATCTGCATCAGGGACAGCATCCCCTCCTGCATTCTTGCACCGCCTGAACAGGCAAAGATAATAACAGGTAATTTTAATTTCGTGGCACGTTCTACTGCCCTCGTAATTTTTTCACCGACAGCCTCTCCCATGCTCGCCATAAAAAATCTGCCATCCATAACACAAAGAACGGTCTGTCTGCCGCCGATCCTGCAGCGTCCTGTGATAACTGCTTCTTTCATGTGCGTGCGCAGCCTTGTCGCCGCAAGCTTTGCCTCATAGCCCTCAAACTGCAGCGGATCCGTTCCGACAAGATTTCTGTCCCATTCCAGAAAAGTTCCCTCATCCACAACCCTTTTAATGCGTTCATAAGCACTCATGCGGAAGTAGCCACCGCATTTCGGGCAGATATATCCCCCGCTTCTGACATCATCTATCAGCACAATACCGCCGCATTTTTTACATTTGCATAACAGATCGTCCGGAACAGACGGATTGATACCGGTATGATACATTTCCTTTGCTGTTTTTTTGAATACATGATCTAAATTCATCGGTCAATGTTTCTCCCAAATTCAAAAATGGTTTTCTATGTAGTTGATATCTACATTTCCGTTCTGATAGTCCGGTTCTTCCAAAATACCGTATTGATAATCCACATTGGTATCAACGCCTTCTATAATGACCTCTCCCAGAGCACTGCGTGCCTTCCGGATTGCTTCTTCCCTTGTCTTTGCCCAGACACTGATCTTTGCGATCATGGAATCATAGAATGGTGGTATCCTGTAGCCGCTGTATATTGCGGAATCGATCCTGATTCCTTTTCCGCCCGGCAGATGCAGACCTGTGATCGTCCCGGGACACGGTCTGAAATCTTCTTCCGGTTTTTCCGCATTGATCCGCATCTCGACCGCATGTCCGCTGATCCTGATATCATTCTGGGAAAAAGCCAGTTTTTCTCCTGCTGCGATCCTGATCTGTTCTTTGATCAGATCAATTCCGGTGATCCATTCCGTGATCGGATGTTCTACCTGGATCCGGGTATTCATTTCCATAAAATAAAAAGCACCGGAAGGTTCTAACAGAAACTCTATTGTGCCTGCATTGATATACCCTGCTGCCTTCGCTGCACGAACCGCTGTCTGTCCCATCTTCATCCGCTGTTTGGATGATAATGCGCAGCATGGTGCTTCCTCGATCAGCTTCTGGTGTTTTCTCTGGATGGAACAATCCCGTTCCCCAAGGTGTACCACATTACCGTGGGCATCTGCCAGGATCTGAAATTCCACATGACGGGGTCCTTTTATATAATGCTCCAGATACATGGCATCATCACCGAAGCACTGTTTTGCTTCTGCCTGTGCGATCCGGAAATTCTTTTCAAAATCCTCTTTTGAGACGGAAAGACGCATTCCTTTTCCACCACCACCGAGAGCTGCCTTGATCATAATGGGATAACCGATTTTTTCCGCTTCGTGCAGTCCGTCCCGGTAATCAAAAACCGCTCTGTCGCTGCCCGGTATGACAGGAACTCCTGCTTTCTGCATCGTTTCCCGAGCAAACTGTTTATTTCCCAGCCTTTCAATTGTTTCTGCCTTTGGACCGATAAAAATAACATTGCATTTTTCACACAGTGATGCAAACTTTGCGTTTTCCGATAAAAAACCAAATCCCGGATGAATGGCCTGTGCACCGGTCACAATGGTTGCACTGATGATCCGCTCCATCGATAAATAGCTGTCAGAAAGGGAAGCCGGTCCGATGCAGACAGCCTCATCTGCCAGCTTTGCGTGTAATGCCTCCCTGTCTGCCTCCGAATATACTGCCACCGTCTCAATTCCCATTTCGCGGCAGGCTCTGATGATCCGCACGGCAATCTCTCCGCGATTTGCCACAAGTAACTTTCTTATCATTTTTATCTACCCTATCATAAATGTCAGTTGTCCGCTGGCAACTACTTTCCCATCAACGCTTGCTGTTGCTTCTCCGATACCAACCGGTCCCTTTTGCTTTATGATCTTTGTTTCCAGCCTGAGCATATCTCCCGGTATTACTTTTCCGCGGAATCTGCATTTATCAATTCCGCCGAAAAAGGCAATCTTTCCTTTATTTTCAGGCTGTGACAAAATGGCGACGGCTCCTGTCTGTGCCAGGGCTTCTATGATAAGCACACCGGGCATAACCGGTTCCTGCGGAAAATGGCCCGCGAAAAAATCTTCTCTGTAAGTCACGCATTTATATCCGACCGCGTATTGTCCCGGTTCATAATCTTCAATTCGATCCACCAGAAGAAACGGATGTCTGTGCGGCAAAATTTCTTTTATTTCATTGATCTGTAATGATTTCATGATGCTGCCTCCTCTGGCTTTGCATTTTCAATCACGAACAATATCTGTCCGTATTCCACAGTGTCCGTATTGTGTACCCTGATCTCCCGGACAATGCCGTCAGCATCGCTTTCAATTTCATTCATCAGCTTCATTGCCTCAATAATGCCAAGCACCTGTCCTTTTTTTACATGATCCCCGACCTGTACGAAGGGTTTCTCTCCTTCAGCCGGTGCTTCATAGAACACGCCTACCAGTGGTGAAGCAATGTTTGTACAATCCTTACTCCGGGCAGTGCCTGCATCCATCCCGTCATGCTGCTCCCTGTTTTCTGCGGATTCACGTACCGGAACCGGTTTCTCCGATTTTTTCCCGCATTTTATCCTGATACCATTTTCTTCATAACAGAAGCTGTCCAGTTCCGATGCCGACACAGTCCGGATCAGCTTTATCATATTTTCAAATTCCATAGTTCTGCCTTTCACCTTTTCTGATCTGTGATCACTCTGTATCATCCTTCCATAATTGTCAGGCATCAAATGCTTTAAAAACAAGCACCGCATTATGTCCGCCAAAGCCAAGGGAATCACTCATGGCATAAGTGATCTTTTTTTCCACCGGTGCACCAATGGCATAATGCAGATCACATTCCGGATCTGTTTCTTTTGTACCGGCTGTCTGGTGCACAAATCCATCCTGTATAGACTTCACACAGACAATGGCTTCCACGCCGCCTGCCGCACCGAGCAGATGTCCGATCATGGATTTTGTAGAATTGATCAGCACATCCTTTGCATGTGCACCCAGTGCCAGCCTGATTGCTCTCGTTTCAAACAGATCATTATGATGGGTACTTGTACCGTGTGCATTGATATAGTCGATCCGCGCCGGTTCTATGCCTGCTTCCCGCATGGCAAGCTCCATTGCTTTTGCTGCACCGCTTCCATCCTCGCATGGCGATGTAATATGATATGCATCCGCTGTTGCTCCATATCCCACAAGCTCTGCATAAATATGCGCACCACGCTTTTGCGCATGAGAAAGTTCTTCCAGTACCAGAATACCTGCCCCTTCTCCCATGACAAAACCGTTTCTGTCTTTGTCAAAAGGAATGGAAGCCCGCAGCTTATCCGTTTCCGTCGAAAGTGCTGTCAGCTGCTGAAAGCCCGCTATACCTGTAGGACAGATACAGCTTTCAGCACCGCCTGCCAGCATGATATCCGCTTCTCCATACTGGATCGTACGCATGGCATCACCGATACAATTTGTGCCCGTTGCACAGGCTGTTACGACATTTTCACACTTTCCTTTAAGACCAAATAAAATAGAAACATTGCCCGCTGCCATGTTTGAGATCATTTTAGGGATCGTCAGCGGATTTACCCGGTTTACCTTATGTTCCAGTACTTTTTCATAAGTAGCTTCTACCGTCTCAAGACTTCCGATACCGGAGCCAATGATCACACCGGCGCGGTAGGGATCTTCCTTCTGCATATCAATCCCCGCATCTTCCATTGCTTCCTTTGCTGCAGTAACGGCATACTGTGCAAAAGGCTCCATACGTCTTGCCGCCTTCGGATCCATATGGTCGGCAGCCCTGAAATCCTTTACCTCTGCTGCCAGACTTACCTTAAAATCAGCTGTATCAAATTTTGTGATCCGGTCAATGCCGACTTTTCCTTCCTTACAGCTGTTCCAAAAGGCATCAACACAGTTTCCGGTCGGAGTCACTGCCCCCATACCGGTAATTACAACTCTTCTTTTCATTCTCTGTCTCCATTCTACATCACCATGCCGCCATCAACTGCAAGCACCTGTCCTGTCAGATACGCGCCTTCCGCAGCCAGAAATGCAACCGTATCTGCCACATCCTCCGGTCGTCCGAAACGCCCAAGCGGGATCTGTCCGCATGCCTTTTCCCTGATCTCTTCCGGAAGTTTCCTTGTCATGTCTGTTTCAATAAAGCCCGGCGCAACTGCATTTACCGTAATTCCGCGGCTTGCAAGTTCTCTCGCGGCAGTTTTTGTCATTCCGATCAGTCCTGCCTTTGCAGCTGCATAGTTAGCCTGCCCGGCATTTCCCGTCATTCCCGTAACGGATGCAATGTTAATGATCCTGCCATAGCGCTTTTTCAGCATTGTCTTTGCTGCAGCACGCATTGTATGAAATGCCCCTTTCAGGTTAGTTGCAAGCACCGCATCAAATTCTGCATCTGTCATACGGAGCATCAGGTTATCTCTTGTGATCCCGGCATTATTGACCAGAATATCTACCCCGCCGTAATCCTTTGTAATTGCTGCAACCATAGCTGTCGTAGCAGCTTCATCCGCCACATCGCAGCCATACGTTACAGCACTTCCGCCAGTCCTGCAGATTTCCCCTGCAACCGTCTCCGCTGCTTCCTTTGACCCGTTATAATTCACGATCACAAGTGCTCCCATTTTTGCCAGTTTTTTTGCAATGGCACATCCGATTCCTCTTGATGCACCTGTTACCAGTGCCACTTTACCAGTTAACATAATTCATTTACCACTTTCTCCACATCTTCCCAGACGGCGACATTTTTCACAGCTACTGTCGGATCTATCTTCTTCATAAAACCGGCCAATGTTCTTCCCGGACCGATCTCCACAAAAGTATCGATTCCCTGCCCGGTCATATATCTGACACTCTGCTCCCAGTGCACGGAAGAATGAATTCCCTCACAAAGCAGTGCGGTAATTTCCTGCTTTTCAGTTACCTTCTGTGCCGTCACATTGGAAACGTATGGGATCCGCAGATCGGATATCGTTACTTTTAAAAGTTCCTGCTCCAGTTTTGAAGCTGCCGGCTCCATCAGGGAAGAATGGAACGGGCCACTCACTTTCAATGGCAATACCCGCTTTGCACCGGCTTCTTTCAATGCAGCACCGGCCTTTTCAAGTGCTGTAAGCTCACCTGTGATAACAATCTGTCCCGGGCAGTTATAATTTGCGATCATGGCTCCCGGAATGTCCTGCAGCACAGTCTCGATCTTTTCCGCCTCCATACCAAGCACCGCACTCATACCGCCAGTGCCCGCCGGTACAGTGTATTGCATCAGCTTTCCGCGTGCTCTGACAAGAAGTACCGCATCTTCCATGGAAAATGCCCCGGCTGTTGCGATTGCCGCATATTCTCCAAGGCTGAGCCCCGCAGTCATTTCCGGTCTGATTCCCCGCATAAGGAGCTCCTGCGCGATCATCAGGCAGACCGCAACCATCGCCGGCTGTGTAAACTCCGTCTGATTGATCTCCTCATTTTCTGTGAAACAGACTTTTTTCAGATCAAAATCAAGCTGCCCGCAGACAGCATCAAAGTATTTTTCTGCCTGTTCACTGTTTTCGTAAAAGTCCCGTCCCATGCCACATTTCTGTGCCCCCTGTCCGGGATAAATAAATGCGATCTTACTCATATACCCTGCTCCTGTTTATTGCTTCCTTTGTCTGCCTTACCAGCATGTCAATTAGTTGCTTACAGCTAACCTCTTCTTTGATAAGGCCTGCGATCTGTCCGGACATCAGACTGCCGTTATGAATATCACCTTCCTGCACGGCTCTTCTGAGTGCACCGGATGCCAGAAGTTCCAGTTCCTCAACAGATGCTCCCTCCTGCTCCTTTTGCAGGTAGACTTTCGTCATGTCGTTCCTCAGTGCCCGGATCGGATGCCCTGTACTTCTTCCCGTGACTCTGGTATCAATATCTTTTGCCCGGATGATACGTTCCTTATAAGCCGGATGCACCTGACATTCTTTTGTAACCACAAACCGCGTACCCATCTGTACACCCTTCGCCCCCAGCATCAGTGCTGCTGCAATTCCTCTGCCATCACCGATTCCTCCGGCGGCGATTACCGGGATATCAACCGCATCCGCAACCTGTGGTACCAGTGTCATCGTTGTACTTTCTCCGATATGGCCTCCGGATTCACATCCCTCTGCCACGACTGCATCTGCCCCACAGCGCTGCATACGTTTTGCCAGTGCAACCGATGCCACAACCGGAATGACTTTGATATTCCGTTCTTTCCACAGTTCCATATATTTTTCAGGATTGCCGGCTCCTGTTGTAACAGCCCTTACGCCTTCCTCTGCGATCACCCGGGCGACTTCATCCGCGTAGGGGCTCATTAACATGACGTTTACGCCAAACGGACGATCCGTTACTTCCTTTGTTTTCCGGATCTGCTCTCTGACCCAGTCAGCCGGTGCATTTGCTGCACCGATCAGCCCAAATCCGCCGGCTTCTGATACTGCTGCAGCCAGATGGTACTCTGCCACCCATGCCATACCGCCCTGTATGATCGGATATTCTGTTCCCAATATTTCATTTATTTCTGTATGCATCTTATGCTCCTTTTCACATGCCAATCTTCCTACCGCCATGTCACAACACTGGCAGCCCAGGTCAGTCCGCCTCCAAATCCGGCGATCACCAGCCTGTCTCCGGTTCTTACTCTGCCATCCCGGCAAAGCGCATCCAATAAAATCGGGACAGAAGCAGAGGAAGTATTTCCATACTCCTGTACGTTCATTGGAAATTTTTCGACCGGCTGTCCTGTTCTTTTTGCAACAGCTTCCACAATCCGTGCATTTGCCTGATGCAGAATATAATATTTGATTTCTTCCTTTTGTAAATTGTTTTTCTGCAGCAGTTCCTCTATGATCTGTGGCACCTTGCGGACAGCAAACCGGAAAATTGCCTGTCCATCCATCCGGATAAACGAATCTTTTCCACCGCCAGCCACGGTTTCTTTCTGCACCTGTGTCCCAAACGGATTTGATAAATATCCGCTGTATAGCGTCAGCGCTTCCCCCATCCTGCCATCTGCACCACAGACAGATTTCTGTTTTTCTCCCGCTTCCGCCGTCAGTACCACTGCACCTGCTCCGTCTCCAAATAAAATACAGGTACTGCGGTCCGACCAGTCTGTAATGCAGGAAAGCGCTTCGCTGCCGATCACAAGGATCTTCTGATAGAATCCGCTTTCTATATAAGCACAGGCTGTCTGGCAAGCTGTGACAAACCCACTGCAGGCTGCATTCAGGTCAAAACACGCCGCCCTCACAGCTCCAAGTTCCTTCTGCACCAGACAGGCATTACATGGGATCATCTGCGTGGGGCTTGTTGTTGATACAATGATCAGATCCAGCGCTCCCGCCTGTATTCCGGCATTTTCCAATGCCTCTTTTCCGGCCTTTGCAGCCATAGTGGCGACTGTATCATCCGTCACAACATGGCGCCTTTCTATTCCTGTCCGTTCCCGGATCCATGTATCATTTGTTTCTATATAGCTTTTTAGTTCCTCATTTTCCACAACCCGCGGTGGGATGTACGAGCCTGTTCCTCTGATCACTGCAATCATAGCTTTCCTTATCCTGTTTTGTTATAGCTTACACATATAGTTCATCTGCACTGTATTTCCGCTTCATTTATCCTGCTCACATTAGTATATAGCACGCCCCATGCACAAAGCAATTTACATTTCCCGATATTTTGTAACTAATCTATAAAAGGCCGGGCAATGCCCGACCCCGATTCCGTATAATATACCTTTTGTTCTTTTAAGTGCTCTGCATCTCATCCGGCATTTTTGCATAGACACTGCGTCTTACAAAAAAGTAACAGATCACCTGCATGGCGATCGTGATGATCCACGAAGCCGGATAAGAGATAAACAGGATTTTTAAAGATCTGTGCCGTGGGAAAATTCCATAGATCCAGACAATTCTGGTGCCGACCGTTCCGATCACGGAAAGGATCATCGGGACTGCCGAATGTCCCATACCACGAAGTGCCCCCGGAAACAGATCCATCAGACCACACAGAAAATAAGTCACGGTCGTATATAACATGATTTCCATTCCACAGGCAATAACCGCCGGATCCGTCGTATAGATCCGCAGGATCTCAGGCCCGAACAGATATGCACAGCTGCCCAAGATAAGTGCAGATGCAACTGACAGCAGCATACATTCCA
>DJNY01000126.1:16352-22741 GCA_002441865.1 Lachnospiraceae bacterium UBA6452
GAGTTGACTGAGACAAACAGAAAACCGAAAATATTGTTAGCCGCGGTATACCCCGCCATAGCTATGGAGCCGAAGGAATTGACGGACGACTGCAGCAGCACGTTTGAGAAATTGATGACTGTACTCTGGATGCCCGCCGGAACGCCTACATGAAAGATCTGTCTGACATACTCTCCTTTGACCGCCAGCTTTGAAAAACGGAGCTGATAGCTTCCCTGCGTCCGATACAGACAACGCAGCACCAGAATACAGGAGATCATCTGTGAGATCACCGTTGCGATGGCAACACCTGCGACGCCCATATTCCACACAATAACAAGGAACAGATTCAGCAACGCATTGATCACGCCGGAGACGATCAGAAAAATAAGCGGACGCTTCGTATCACCCACTGCACGCAATATAGCCGCACCATAGTTGTACAGCATAAAAAATGGCATTCCCACAAAATAGATGCGCATATATAAAGCAGACTGTCCGATGACATCCGCAGGAGTATCCATCAAAGTAAGTGCTCCTTTTGCAAATACAACACCTGCTACCGCCATAATAAGCCCGCTGACAAGTGCAAGCGTAATTGCTGTGTGCACGGTCTCCGACATTTCTTTTTCTCTGCCCGCTGCATAAAATCTGGCAGCCAGTACGTTGGCACCTAATGAGATCCCGATAAAGAGGTTCGTAAATACATTGATGAGTGCGGTTGTCGAACCGACCGCCGCCAGTGCGCCGCTTCCCGTAAATCTGCCAACCACAATAATATCCACCGCATTAAACATCAGCTGTAAAATGCCTGACAGCATCAGCGGAAGCGAAAATGAGATCAGCTTATCCATCAATGTTCCGTTTGTCATATCTATTTCATATTTGTTTTTCCTTTGTCTGTTTTCTGTCTGCATGTCTTGCTCCTGCATCATTTCTATGTTTTATCCTACGGAATTATAACACACTTTGCCGTTTTATTCAGTTTCTTTTCTCAAAAAATAATACCGGGGCATTGACCGCATCTTTGATTTATGTCTATACTACTAATGAGATTTTTTATCAATAATACATTTGATATAATTCACGGAGGATAATATGACATTAAAAGAACTTCCGATCGGAAAAACCGCAACCATTGTCACCGTTGGCGGTGAAGGTGCCCTGCGTCAGCATTTTCTGGATATGGGTATTATTCCAAAGGCAGAGATCACCATGGTAAAATATGCCCCTATGGGTGATCCGGTTGAGGTACGCATCCACAGCTATGAGCTGACGCTCAGACTGGCAGATGCCGAAAAGATCACAATTGAAAATATTTATGAAAAGAAACTGCTCCCGCCAAAGCAGACCATGAAGCTTATTGATCATCCCGGACTTGGTGAAGGCGGCAGATACCACAATAAAGAAGAGGAAAATCCATTGCCGGAAGGCACCGTTCTGACTTTCGCACTTGCTGGAAATCAGAATTGCGGCAAAACGACTCTGTTTAACCAGTTGACCGGATCTAACCAACATGTCGGTAATTTCCCCGGCGTTACGGTAGACCGGAAAGACGGTGCAATCCGCGGGCAGAAAAATACACTTGTAACGGATCTGCCCGGTATATATTCCATGTCTCCTTATTCCAATGAGGAGATCGTAACCCGTAATTTTGTATTAAATGAAAAGCCGAAGGGCATCATTAACATTGTAGATGCTACCAATATTGAGCGGAATCTGTATCTGACCATGCAGCTTATGGAGCTTGATATCCCGATGGTACTTGCCCTGAATATGATGGATGAAGTACGTGTCAACGGCGGTTCTATTTTAGTCAACCAGATGGAGGAAATGCTCGGTATCCCCGTCATTCCCATTTCCGCTGCCAAAAATGAAGGTATCAGCGAACTGGTCGCACATGCCATGCATGTCACAAAATACCAGGAACGTCCGGGCAGGCAGGATTTCTGTGATGCAAAGGATCATGGCGGTGCTGTCCACCGTTGTCTGCACGGTATTATGCACCTGATCGAAGACCATGCAGAATCCGCCGGAATTCCGGTCCGTTTTGCAGCTGCAAAGCTGGCAGAGGGCGATCATCTGATCCTGGAACAGCTGCAGCTGGATGAAAATGAAAAAGAAACACTGGAACATATCATTGTACAGATGGAAACAGAGCGTGGTCTTGACCGTGCTGCCGCCATTGCGGATATGCGTTTTACCTTTATTGAAAAGATCTGTAAAGAAACGGTTGTCAAACCACATGAAAGCCGCGAACATATGCGCAGCGTGAAAATGGATAAAGTACTGACCGGACGTTTTACCGCCATTCCTTGTTTCATTGCCATTATGGGGCTTGTATTTTTTCTGACCTTTAATGTGATCGGTTCCGCGCTTTCCAATCTGTTGCAGCTTGGAATCGATTCGCTGACACACCTGACGGATCAGCTTCTTACGGCAGCACACATCAACTCTGTGCTCCATTCGCTGATCATTGACGGTATTTTCAACGGTGTCGGCAGTGTGCTCAGCTTTTTGCCGATCATCGTCACACTCTTTTTCTTCCTGTCTCTTCTGGAAGACAGCGGTTATATGGCAAGAGTTGCTTTTGTTATGGATAAGCTGCTCCGTAAGATCGGACTTTCCGGCCGCAGCATTGTTCCTATGCTGGTTGGCTTCGGCTGCACGGTTCCGGGTGTTATGGCAAGCCGTACCCTGCCGTCCGAACGTGATCGTAAAATGACGATCCTGCTGACACCATTTATGAGCTGCTCCGCCAAGCTGCCGATCTACAGTTTTTTTGCCGCAGCCTTTTTCCCGGGACATGGAGCACTTGTTATGATCGCCCTGTACTTCGGCGGTATTGTCACCGGTATTTTGATGGCACTTCTTCTGCGTTCTACCCTGTTTCACGGAGAAGCCGTTCCGTTTGTCATGGAGCTGCCTAACTACAGACTCCCGGGTGCAAAGAATGTCGGACAGCTTTTATGGGAAAAAGCAAAGGACTTTCTGCAAAGAGCTTTTACCGTTATTTTTCTTGCTACGATCGTCATCTGGTTTTTACAGACCTTCAACCTGCACCTGAATCTTGTGACAGATTCCAAAGACAGTATTCTTGCCGCTGTCGCAGGATTGATCGCACCGGTATTTGCTCCGCTCGGATTTGGTGACTGGCGTATTTCCACAGCCCTGATCACAGGCTTCATGGCAAAAGAAAGTGTTGTGGCTACGCTTTCCATATTGTTTGGCTCCACAGCCGCCCTGCAGGCAGTTCTGACGCCACTTTCAGCAGCCGCCCTTCTTGCTTTCTGTCTGCTGTACACACCCTGTGTTGCAGCGATTGCATCGATCAAACGTGAACTTGGCGGAAAATGGGCCGCAGTGGTCGTTGCCGGTCAGTGTGTGATTGCCTGGCTTGCGGCTTATCTGGTGCATATTGTCGGTAGTCTGTTTTAACCTTTCGCGGCTGCGGCACAAATTATTTTCATCTAAAACAATGCAAAAATGAGGCATCCAGACGGATGCCTCATCTCACTTTAAAATGATAACCCTTATCACTTTATATTATGCGTTAGCCTTTTTTGCTTTCTGGTTCTTCAGTGTCTGGATACCTTCGATTACAAGGATGACAGCCAGAACGATCAGTAATACACCCAGGATCACCTGTGCATATGGACCCCAGTCAGCGCCGCCTGCAGCAATGATACCAATCTGGTTCTTTACTGTCAGAGCAAGTGAGCAGATCGTAACAACGATCATAAATGCCATAGGGATCAGGAACATCTTGTTGTTCTTTCCTGCGTTACCAAGCCACGTAGCAACTGCTAACAGACCGATACCTGCAAGCAACTGGTTAGCTGCCCCAAACAGACCCCAGATCTTAGCATATCCTGTCATACCGAGTAAAATACCAAGTACAACTGTTAAGATTGTTGCGAAGTATGGATTAACCATGACCTTCTTCCAGCCTTCCTTAATATCCTTTGGTGTCTGACCAGGCTCAAGCCAGAATTCCTGGAACATGAAACGTGCAAGACGTGTTGCTGTATCCAGAGATGTCAGACAGAAAGCTGAATATGTAAGTACGAGCAGAGAATTCAGTACATTGTAGCTGCCCGGAATAACATCGTCAACCATGTGAGCGATACCACCACCGAAGATAGCTGTTGCACCAACAAGTGCGCTGTCAGGATTTGCCTGATTCCACTTGTAAGCATAACCGATTGCGCAAAGAGTTAATACAGCGAGTACGCACTCAAGGAGCATTCCGCCGTAAGCGATCGGCTTTGCATCTTTTTCCTTATCAAGCTGTTTAGATGTTGTACCTGAAGAAACCAGTGAATGGAAACCTGAGATAGCACCACATGCAACTGTTGTGAACAGTACAGGGAACAGATACTGGATACCGTTTCCGTTATCTACTGCAAAACCTGTTACTGCCGGGAAACTTGCATCAAATGTAGGATGTGCTACAACAACAGCGAATACTGCAACTGCAAGCATTGCATAAAGCAGAAATGAGCTTAAGTAGTCACGTGGCTGCAGAAGGATCCATACAGGTGTTACAGATGCGATCGCAATGTAAAGACCTACGATCCACATCCATGTCTTTGTTGACAGATAAATCGGATGGAAATTCATACCAACTGCCATGATCAGAACGATAGCAAGTACACCAACGATAGAAGCAACGCCCATTGGCACGTTCTTACGATATACAAAGAAACCGAATACGATAGCGATCAGGATGAATAATACAGAAATCATGGCAACAGATGCAGGTGTAGCGGATTTAGCCATATCCAGCACGCCATTGTCATCATATACAGCACCGAATGTTGATGCTACGATTGAAGCAAAAGCAGCTACAACAAGGATCAGTGTCAGATATGAGAAAATAATGAACAGCTGTTTTGCACGCTTGCTCATGTTAGCGGAGATGATCTCTCCAATTGACTGGCCTTTATTGCGGACAGATGCAAAAAGTGCGCCAAAGTCATGCACACCACCGAAGAAGATACCTCCGATGAGAATCCAAAGAGTTACAGGCAGCCAGCCAAAGATTGCTGCGCCGATCGGTCCTGTGATAGGGCCTGCACCCGCGATTGATGAAAAATGATGTCCCATCAGAACCGGTGCCTTTGCCGGAACATAGTCCACACCGTCTTCCATTGTATGAGCCGGTGTCTCAGTTTTGCTCTCACCAACGCCCCACTGCTTGCAAAGCCATCCACCGTAGAAGATGTAGCCGATTACAAGAATGGCAACACAGATGAGAAGAAGTACTAATGAATTCATTTACTCTTTCTCCCTTCAATATTTACGAATATAGTACCTTTTTCATAAATTTCGCTGTATGGCGGCCGCCCCTGTTCGCGTCAATCTGCCCTGTTGACAGCTCCACAAGTGCAGTATGGTGATCCATCCAGCCATGCAGTGAAAAATGAAAACTTTTTGAAATGCGACATTTCTTCAGTGCCGCTCTGGCGTCCGCATCGCAGGTATCGCAGATGAAGACAGGCGTGATATAAGACGCCATATGTCCCGGTCCGACATGCAGACGGCCCATGCCATCCTCATGTACAAAATCTCTCCACTTTTCATACAGTTCAAGGGTGAGATGCGGGATATTCAGAAAATATAAAAATTCCTCCGTATCAGCAGTCCAAAGCTCGGCCTTTTTGGAAATGACATATTGCCCTGAATGCTCAAAAAAATCACAGCGTGCTGTGATCGGGTTCCGGTCATCTTCGTCCGGATGAATGTTATAACTGGATCTGTAGCTCTTCAAAAGCCGCTCTATCGCGTTTTCTCTTGTATAGTCCATGTTGTTTTATCCACTCCATATACTCAATTATAAAAATTTTATAAACTATAACTAATTTATAATAATATGTTGCGTCAATTTTCGCAACCTGTTTTGAAAAAAAAGTATCAAAAAACGGCGGAAAATATACAAAACATGTCATTTTGTATCAGATTCTGCCGTCTTTTTTATAACGATATTACTTTTTTAAAATGATATTGATCTTGCTTTCCTATGCAAACAACTCTTTTACAGCCTGTGCATCAAAAGTAACCTGCTTTTTGTGATCTACTTCGATCTGGTAAAGTGCATTGGCTGCAATATGCTCTGCTGCCTGTTCCAGATCACGTACACCTGTTGTATCGGAGAACTGCATGATCACCTGATCCAGTCCGTCATCTGTGATGATGCATTCATTTTCCAGAAGACCGATCCGTTTCAGTACCTTCGGCAGTGCAAATCTGCTGAAGATCACTTTCTTTTCTTCAAATGTATAATCCGGGATATCGATCACGGCAAAACGTGACATCAACGGAGCACTGATGTCCTCTTTATTATTTGCGGTTGCGATCGGGTAAACGCCAAATGTCGGGATCATACATTCAATATAGTTGTCTGTAAA